>NZ_FNGO01000018.1 GCF_900103135.1 Halarsenatibacter silvermanii
ATGCCGGTATTGAATGCTGAAGAAGCAGAAAATGTTCTGGTTTTAAATCTCGACTCTGAACCCGGATATTCCGGCGTGGAAAATACTCTTTATCAGGAGGATTTTGTCATCCCTATCTGGGGTGATGCTGCTGAGACGGTTCCCGAATTGGCTGCCCGCTTTCGGCATTAAGAAAAAGCAAAACCTGATCGATAAGTTTGCCCCAGGAGTCCAATTCAGCATGATAATAAAATTTTTGAGACGCAGTGCGGGGAGCGAGAGCTCCCCTTTTACTTGTTTGATTTGAGCTAAGAAAAGTTTAAGGTTTTTCTCCGCAGCAGCTGGTTAAACTGACATATTCATGCTGTATACTCAGAGTTAGTCATAACCTTAACTAATGGAGCTTAAAAAGCATCGGAAACTTTATATATTACAGCATAACTAAATAAGCTTTTTTCACCTATTTACCAGCTGATATGGAGAAGATCGAAGTTTAATATTATGTATTATTCCAGGAGGGGGATATCATGCCTGATAAAAACAGTAAGGAACCTAAAATTAAAATTTTTCGAAATTGCAAAATCTTTGCCCCGCATAGATCCGGCAGTGATCCCGATACCCTGATAATAGCTGGAAATAAAATAGCGAAAGTCTGTCATTCACAGAATCTGGATTATGATTTCTGGAGACAGAAATATCCAGTCAGGGAAATTGATCTGGAGGACAGGAGAGTGCTGCCCGGTTTTGTAGATTCTCACATGCATGCTCTTTTCATGGCCCGGGACAGAGATAAAATAGCCTGTCTTCCTCCTGAAGTTGAATCTATAGCTGACATAAAAGAAAAAATCAAGGAGAAAAAAAGAGAGCTGGAAGAAGGAGAATGGATTCGAGGCTGGGGATATGATGAGGAGAAGCTGGATGAGAAAAGATCTCCTCTCCGCGAAGATTTAGATCGCGCCGCTCCTGACCATCCTGTCATGCTTATCAGAACCTGCAATCATATCGCAGTCCTGAACAGTGAGGCTATGCGGCAGCTGGGTATAAATTCTAAAACCAGCGAACCTGAGGGGGGCAAAATCGAAAAAGATGGTCAGGGAAATTTAACAGGTATTTTCAAAGAGAAAGCGATGATGATGCTTTTAAATGATCTCCCTGATGGTGGAATAGATCAAAGAGCGGAGAGCTTATTGGCCTGTTCTCAGGATCTTTTTTCGCTGGGGATAACTACGATTGCCGACAGTATGGCGGAGAAAACACCGATCGATTATTATAAAATCTATCGTCGGGCAGTGAAAAAAGGGTTGAAACATAAAGTGATACTTCACTACAAGTGGTCCGAACTCAGGCATAAAGAAAAAATGCCCGATTTTAAGCTGGAAAGATCCAGTCAGATTCACATTGGTGGAGTAAAAGTTATAGCCGACGGCAGCGTTTCCGGACTTACGGCCTGGGTTGATCCCGCCTATTTAGGAGCAGATCAAAATTTTGGGTCTAAATTGATCGACAGAGAAGAATTGCGCCGGGCAGCAGAATATGCCCGTCAAAATTCTCTTCAGCTGATTATTCATGCCATGGGAAATAAAGCTATAGAAATGACGGTTGACACTCTTTATCAACATGAAGACTGGTTGAAAAACCGTCCTTCAATTCGACTTGAACATGCTGCTTTACCGGACAAAAAATCTCTGGACAAAGCTGCCCGCGGTGATATAGGAATTGTCAGTCAGCCGATTTTTCCTTATGCTGAGATAGGAAGCTATCTTAAGAATTTAGGTCCAGAGAGAACCTCCGCTTCTTATCCTTTTAAATCTATTTTAGACCGTGAGATTCCTCTGGCTTTTTCCTCGGATGCGCCAGCTACTCCCTGGAAACCCCCGGCCGATCCTCTGGCAGGAATTAAATCTGCAGTCACCAGAAAAGCCCATGAAGGAACTGTCTATAATGCCGAAGAAGGACTGAATATCGTAAAGTCGCTGCGCCTTTATACTGAATCAGCAGCAAAGATTTCCGGTTTGAAGGATGTAGGCAGGCTGGCCGAAGGTTTTCAGGCTGATTTTATAGTGTTAAATCGCGATATACTGGAAGCTGACCCCGAAAATATCGACAGGATAGAGGTCGAAAAAACCTATAAAAAGGGAATATTAATGCATGGTTAAATTAATCTCTGATTTTTAGTGCGTTATTGTTTGCATGTGAATTTTATAAATATTATAATGTAACTGTCAGTAACTACAATAGTAGTTAGTTGTAAATAAAACCTGCTCGTTTATATTACAGGGGGAGATTATCATAGGAGCTATAAAGACGGTTTTATGGGGACTGGGATCTATGGGCAGCGGCATGGGTCGATTACTGGCAGAGAGATCTGATCTGAAGATTTCTGGTGGCATAGCCAGTCGAGAAGGTAAATCCGGCATAGATATCGGTGAACTGCTGGAACTGGAACAAAAATTGGGAGTCGAGGCGGTCAATGATCCTTCGCGGGCAATTACAGAAGAGACCGATGTTGTTTTAAATGCTACCAGTTCTTCGATCGTCCAGGTGGAGGAGGAGATTAAGTTTGCGCTCAGAAAAAGCTGCAATGTGATATCTATTGCTGAGGAGATGGCCTATCCTGAGGTTGCAGAACCAGAAATAGCTTTTGAGTTAGATCAAATTGCGGAAGAGAAAGGGGTTTCCCTGCTGGGAACAGGTATTAATCCCGGCTTTATACTGGATCTGCTCGTTATAGCACTCACAGGAGCCTGTCTGAGAGTCGAAAAAATCACGGCCAGAAGAATTAATGATCTCTCTCCTTTTGGGCCGACCGTGATGAAAACTCAGGGCGTGGGCACTACGGTGGATGAATTTAATCGTGGGGTGGAAAAAGGGGAAATTGTAGGCCATATTGGTTTTAAGGAATCAATCAGCATGATAGCTGACAGACTGGAATGGGATATTGATGAAGTCGAGGAGAGTCGTGAACCTATAATCTCAGATGTGGCAAGAAGCACCGAACATGTTCGAGTAGAACCTGGAATGGTGGCAGGCTGCCGTCATACTGCCCGCGCTTTTAAAAATGGAAACGAGATAATTGTTCTCAGGCATCCACAACAGATATGTCCCGAAAAAGCAGGAATAGAAACGGGAGACTATATTGAGATAAAAGGTGATCCGGGAATCGACATGGCGATAACTCCGGAAATACCCGGCGGCAAAGGAACGATAGCAGTTTCTGTAAATATGATTCCGCTGGTTTTAAAAGCTGAGCCGGGCCTGAAAACGATGACAGATCTGCCTGTGCCTTCAGCTCTGCCTGAAGATATTTCCGGCCTGCTTTAAAAGAATTTATATCTCTTTTTGTTATCTGTCGGTAGATATCTTCCAGTCTAACTAAATAAGGTTTTTTTACACACCTATTTAACAACTGAAGCCGGGAAGATCCATAATAAATTTTGCACTGGAGGTATATATAACATGACTAAAAAAGTTCCCCGGGGAAGCTGGGTTGAGATTAAAAAAATCGTTCTCGAACCCGGGAGCAGGGCGCCGCAGGTTCCTGAAGATACAGCCCGGGTTCCGCTGGAAATGAGAATTAAAGGATACCTTACATCTCCAGCAGCGAAGGGAGATGAGGTCGAAATCAGGACAGTGATCGGAAATAGATACGAGGGAGTTCTTCACGATTCTGATCCTTCCTATGATCATAAATACGGGAAGCCTGTGCCCGAGCTCATCACAATTGGCGAGGAATTAAAACAGATTCTCTCCGCTGACGGGGGTGAGTAATGATGTCAGCAAATAATTACGAAGAGCTGATGGCCCGCAGGAATGAAATAATGAAGAAGGCAGTCGGCATAGATTATGAAAAATTTCGCAAAGATGAACTGGTTTTTGATTATGACAAAATGATGAATGAAGCAGGGTACGATCTTGATGAGGTGCGAGAAATTCAAAAAGAAGCAGGGGTGGGCAGGACCCCTCTGCTGGAGCTGGAAAATTTGACTGCGCTGGCCAGAGAACTGGCGCCCCCGGGTAAAGGAGCTCGAATTTTTCTCAAAGATGAGGCGGCCAACCCTTCGGGCAGCTATAAACCCCGCCGGGCTTCAGTGTCGGTATATCATGCTCAAAAGGAAGGTTATCCGGGCGTGGTGGCGGCCACCAGCGGCAATTACGGAGCAGCTGTGGCATCGCAGGCGAATATCAGAGGACTTGATTCGATAATAGTCCAGGAAGTCTATGACAGCGCCGGCCGTGGTCAGCCGGAGATTCTGGAAAAAGGTCGAAAATGTGAGGCCTATGGGGCCGAAGTTCTGCAGTTGACTGTAGGTCCCGAACTCTTTTATACCTTTTTGCAGGTGCTTGAAGATACCGGTTTTTTCAATGCTTCTCTTTATACTCCCTTTGGTATTGCCGGAGTGGAAACACTGGGTTATGAAATCGTTGATGAAATTCGTAAAAGAGAAGGAATAGAGCCGGCTGCTGTAATCTGCACCAATGCTGGAGGGGGAAATCTTACCGGCACGGCCCGGGGGTTAAAAAAGGCAGGAGCTGAAAAAACCAGAGTAATAGGTGCCAGCGTCGATTTGAGCGGGCTTCATATGGCCAGCGATGAAGATTTCAACCGCAAATCATTTACCACCGGTCACACGGGTTTCGGCATCCCTTTTGCAACCTGGCCGGACAGGGCAGATGTGCCCATCAATGCCGCCCGGGCACTGCGCTATATGGATCGCTATCTTACTGTGACCCAGGGTGAAGTCTTTTACATCACCGAAGCTCTGGCTCGCCTGGAAGGACTGGAAAGAGGCCCGGCGGGCAATACTTCTCTGGCCCCTGCCCTGAGCCTGGCTCAGGAATTGGATAAAGAGGAGATCATCGTTGTTCAGGAGACCGAATACACCGGTGCCGGAAAACATCCCATCTCCCAGCTTAATTTTGCCCGGGGGATGGGTGTAGAAGTAAAAAGAGGTCATCCGGAGGAGGAAAGTCCCGGTGAGAATATTATCATCCCCGAAAGACCCGGGCAGATTGAAGGAATCGATCTCGATTTAGATAGCATCAGAATTTCTTATCTTGAGAAAGCGGTAGAAAAGAGCGGAATTACCAGTGTTGATCAAAACTATCTTGATTTTTTGGCCCGGGAAGTAAATCTAAAGCCTGATGAAACCAGAAAATTGATCGAAAAAAATCTGGATGTCGAGCTGGATCTTTGATACGGGGGCTGATCTGGAAAGGAGGCCTTCTTTATGACAGATGGCGATATTGATGTGCTGGCTGCTGAAATTGGCAGCACGACAACTATGATAAATGCCTTCGACAATCTGAATAAAAAACCTGTTCATCTCGGTCAGGGGTTGGCCCGTACCACAGTCGAAGAGGGCAATGTTATGCTGGGTGTGAAAAGAGCTCTTAAAGATTTAAAGGAACAGCTGGAGATTCAAAACCTCAACTGGTCCGAATTTTTGGCCACCAGCAGTGCAGCTGGCGGTCTTAAAATGACAGTTCATGGACTGGTAAAGGATATGACTGTCAGAGCTGCTGAAGAAGCTGCTCTGGGAGCCGGGGGCGTAATAAAGCAGGTGACAGTCGGCGAATTAAAAGAAAAACATCTCGACAGAGTTGAGAGTCTTGAGCCCAATATGATACTTCTCGCCGGCGGTGTAAATCATGGTGAAGAGGATATAATTCTTCATAATGCCCGTGTTCTGGCCGAAATGGATATGAAAATCCCTCTAATTTATGCCGGTAATGAAGCTATACAGGATGAGATCAGGGAGTTACTGGAAGATTCCAGTTTGGAGATATTAATAACCGAGAATGTTTATCCTAAAATCGATCAGCTTAATATTGAGCCGACCAGAGAGCTCATTCACGAAGTTTTTGCCCGCCATATTGTCAGAGCTCCCGGCATGGAAAAAATTGAAGAATGGCTTACAGCCGAAATGATGCCGACGCCCGGCGCGGTGATGGAAGCTGCACGACTGCTTAAAAACAGATTGGGCAATCTGGTTGTTTTTGATGTAGGAGGAGCTACTACTGATGTTCACTCCGTATGTGAGGAATCGGGTGAAGTAAGGGATATGATGGTTAATCCAGAACCCGAGGCCAAAAGGACTGTCGAGGGAGATCTCGGGGTCTACCGCAGCGCCCCTCATGTTGGTGAGATAATGGGAGAAAGCATAAATCCTGACAGCGACATTTCACCGCTGCCCCGGGGAGAAAGAGAAAAAGAGCTGGTAAGCAGGCTGGCTGAAGAAGCTGTTAGAGAAGCGCTTAAAAGACATGCCGGCGAATTCAGAGATTATTACACCTCGGGCGGAAGGAAGACTGTAGCAGAAGGTAAAGATCTTACCGCGGCAGATTGGCTGATCGGTACGGGTGGAGCTTTGACCAGACTTCCCCGGGGGAAGAAAATTTTAAGGACCCTGACGGGCAGGCACACCCGACAGCTTTTACCAAAACCTGAGGCTGAAGTTTTAATCGATGAAAGTTATATCATGGCTTCGGCAGGCATTCTGGGAAGAAGCCATCCTGAGGCTGCCCTTAAAATCATGTTCAAAAGCCTGGGATTGAACAGAAAAAATAAATTCGAGAAAAATTTTGTTTGAGGAGGGCTTACAGATGCCAGAAAGAAGAGATGATAATTTTGCCGAAAGAAGAGAGCATATGTCTGACATGAGCGAGGAGGAACTGAGGGAAAAATTCTGGAATCTGTCTGAAGAAATAGTCGATCCTATCATCGAGCTGGCCAGGAGTCACACCTCTCCTTCCATCGAAAGGTCGGTGCTTTTGAGAATGGGTTTTGATAGTCAGGAAGCTAAAGCCATAGTTAAAAAAGTTATGGAAGCTGAGCTTCTGGGTAAGGGAGCGGGTCATGTGGTGCTGAAAATTTCAGAAAAAGACAATATATCGATAAGAGAGGCCGGACTCAGGATAAAAAATGGCAGACTGGAGGTTCGGGAAATGCAGTCTCTTTTTACTGAAGAAGGGGGAGGAGGTTAAAAATGGATGAATTGAGCCCGGAGAAAAAACTGGATATAGAGGCTTTGCTTGATGATATCGAAAATTACGAGCCGCGGCGTAAGGGCTGGAGCTGGCGTAAGCCGGTTGAGGAACTGAAACTCGTCGATTTTACCTACGATGATATGAGTCAACCGCTGGAAAACAGCATACCGCTTCCGGCTGCCAGAAGTTTTGAGGGCATCGATCCGCAGCCTGAACCGGTCATAACTACGGAGATCGCCTCCGGACGTTTTGAAGATGATCTCCGGAGGATGCGCATGGCTGCCTGGCATGGAGCCGATCATTTGATGGTCATCAGAACAGCTGGCCAGAGCCATTTTGACGGTCTTATTGAAGGAACACCGGAAGGTGTTGGAGGAATACCGATAACCAGAAAGCAGATCAGAGTCACCCGTAAAGCTCTGGATCTTGTAGAAGATGAGGTGGGAAGAGAGCTCAATTTTCATTCCTACGTCAGCGGAGTAGCTGGTCCTGAAATCGGTGTTTTATTCGCTGAAGAGGGGGTAAATGGGGCTCATCAGGATCCCCAGTATAATGTGCTTTATCGAGATGTCAACATGTATAGATCTTTTGTAGATGCTGCTGTGGCCAAAAGAGTGATGGCCTCAGTTGACATGCTCCAGATAGATGGAGCTCATAACGCCAATGCCACCGCCCGTAAAGCCTGGAAGGTGATGCCCGAACTTTTTGTCCAGCATGCCATAAATTCTATGTTTTCTCTTAAAGCGGGAATGGAAAAAGAATTTATAGCCCTTTCGACTGTACCACCAGCAGCTCCTCCCGCTCCGGATTTGAAGCTAAATCTGCCATATGCGGTGGCTTTAAGGGAGTTTTTCGAAGGGTTTCGTTTTCGGGCTCAGCAAAACACCAAATATATGGAATCATCGTTAAGAGAAGCGACTGTCACTCATACCCTCAATCTGCTCATCTCTGCTCTAACCTCGGCCGATATCCAGAGCACTATAACACCCGATGAAGGGCGCAATGTCCCCTGGCATTACAATAATATCCAGGCTGTCGATACAGCCAAACAGGCCTTTGCCGGACTGGATGGCCTGCAAAATCTGATTGAGCTGAAAGATGAAGAGCAGAGCTATCTGCGTCAAAAGGCAATAGAGTTGAAGGAGAGAGCTATCCTCTTTATGGAAGAAATTCTGGAAGTGGGTGGTTATTTCGATGCCGTGGCGAAAGGATTTTTTGTGGATTCCGGAATGTATCCGGAAAGAAATGGCGACGGCATTATTAGAGAGCAGGACGGAGGGGTAGCTGCAGAAAGCATAGTGCCGCGAGATGAGGATTACTTAGCCCCCGTCTGTAATCACTTTGGTTACAATAATTTGCCGGGAGATGTGGAAAAAGGTTGTGACCTGATCGGAGGATGTACACTCGAAGATAGGGATAAGATTCAATTTATAGACGAGCTTGATCCAGAAGACAACGTTCATAAACGCCTGGAAGAGAACGAGAAGTACCGAAGCGGCAAACACCTAAAACCGGAAGTGGAATGGATTGGAGATGGCTGGCTGGAGATCACCCTCTTTTTGCCGACGGAGGAATTAATAGCTGAACAGGCTGCTCAGCAGATAGGTGAGGAAATGAACCTCAAAAATGTGGAGGTCATCCACCGGGAAAAAATGCATCCCGCCGAAGGGACACTGATCGAGATGAAGGGCCAGCTCGATTTCGCTGTGGATCTTGAAGAACTTGAAATACCGGAAAAAGAGATTCCCCTGCCGGAGGAGGAGATCAGAGAGTTTTTTGCTGAAAATCCCCTTCAGGTCGTGGCAGCCACGGTGGGAGAGGACGAACATTCCGTAGGACTTCGCGAAATTATAGATATAAAGCACGGTGGGATCGAAAAATACGGTGTTAAAACTCATTATCTCGGCACTTCCATACCTGTCAGCAAAGTGGTGGATGCTGCCATAGAAACTGATGCAGACGTTATTATGATAAGCACGATTATAACCCATAATGAAGTCCACAGGGAGAACATGCAAAAACTTCATGACCTCTGCCGTGAACGAGGAGTTCGCAACGAACTTATTTTGATAGGAGGCGGCACTCAGATTACTGACGAAATAGCCAGGAAATGCGGCATGGACGCCGGTTTTGGTCGTGGAACAACCGGTGAGCAGGTGGCCAGCTATATAGTAAAAAAATTGCGCGGTGAGCTGGAGGAAAAATGACCCTGCGTCTGGAAATTATTTATAGAACGCAGCTGAGTGGAACCGGCAGCTTTTGCTGCCGTTGAAATATTTGAGGAGGACTAATTATTATGGATGCTGTAACTCGACCGGTTTGGGCTGAGGTGGATCTGGATAATGTTCGGCATCAAATACGCAGAATTAGCGATCATATAGGTTCCAGGCCGGAGATAATGGCGGTGGTTAAAGCTGACGGTTATGGACATGGAGCTGTCCCGGTGGCAGAAGCTGCTCTGGAAGCAGGGGCGGGCAGGCTGGCTGTAGCCCTGCCCGAAGAAGGCATGGAATTGAGAGCAGCCGGCATTTCCGTTCCTATCCAGGTTCTGGGAGAAATAGACATAAATCAGGCCCGGATTATTCTGGAATACGATTTGATTCCAACTATCTGCCGCCAGGATACCCCGGAGTTTCTGCAGAAGCTGGCTTCCGAAAATGAAAAAACTGTTCCAGCTGTAATAAAAATAGATACCGGCATGGGCAGGATAGGAATTCAGCCAGAGGAGCTTAACTCCTATTATGAAAAAATAACCTCTTTTTCCCGGCTGAAAGTGGATAGTCTGATGACCCATTTCGCCACGGCCGATGAAAAGGATAAAGAGTTCACCCGGAAACAATATTGCAGGTTTGAAAAAGCAGTCCAGAAGCTGAGGGAAAATAAAGATAAAAGCCTGGAAATCAATTGCCAGGTGGCCAACAGCGCAACAGTAATCGATCTGCCGGAATACAGTCTCGATATTGTCCGGCCTGGCATAATGCTTTACGGTCTGCCCCCCTCGCGGGAGGTCGATCAAAGTTTTGATTTAAAACCTGTACTGGAACTCAAAGCCAAAATTGCCTATTTGAAGCGGGTACCTCCTGGCACACCGATAAGCTATGGTTCGACTTATATCACTGAAAAAGAGGCTGAAATTGCCACTCTGCCGCTGGGATATGCCGACGGTTATCCCCGGCTTCTTTCCAATCAAGCAGATGTACTTGTCAATGGAAAGCGGGCGCCTGTTCGGGGCCGGGTCTGTATGGATCAGCTCATGATAGATGTGAGCGATATATCCCAGGTCGAAGAGGGGCAGGAAGTGACTTTAATCGGCCGCGAGGGAGACTCCGAAATAACAGCAGGCGAACTGGCTGAGCTGATAGGAACCATCAATTATGAGATAGTCTCACGGCTGGGAAAAAGAGTGCCCAAAATTTACCTTAATCAATCCTGATAATTGGATAATTGGCAGGCAAGAGGAGGGAGAACATGGAAAAAAATTTAAAATCTCTTATCGATGTGAAAAATCTTGATTACGGTGATGTGCGATATGAAAAAAATAAGACAACCAGAATTTCGATGGAAAATGAAGAATTAAAAAATATAAACTCCTCCTACCGCGAGGGAGGTCATCTTCGTCTTTATCGCGATGGTCGCAAGGTAGTAAATTCTTTTACCTCGTTTGCAGAAGCTGAAGAAATGAGAGATTCTTTGCTGTCTCTGGCCATGAGGGCCAGAAGCCTGGATGATGAACAAAAAAGATTAAAAAAAGCGCCTGTCCATACCGATAAGGTTAGTATAGAGCCCAAAAGCGATCCTCGTGATTATTCTCTGGCGGATAAAAAAGAGCTTCTGGAAAATTATAATGACCTGGCTCTTTCCCGGGAATATGTTATTAATACAGAGTTCAATTATCAAGATTTTCATTCCCGGCGCACCTTCATAAATTCTGAAGGTGCTGAAATAAGTTACGAGCTTTTGGGCAGCTATATCAGCGGGGGCATTTTTGGACGCAATTCGGACACGGTACAGGTGAAAAGAGTCAGCTTCGGCGGGTATCCTGAATTTTCCCGGCTGCTGGACCGCGATGAGGAGATCGAAGAAAGCTGTGAGATTTTGAAGCAGATGTTGTCTGCCGAGCCAATTTCTCCCGGCAGTTATCCGGTTATTTTGAATCCCAGACTGGCATCTGTCTTTATACACGAAGCCTTCGGTCATCTTTCTGAAGCCGATATGATAGAAAACAACCCCTCTTTCCGGGAGAAATTGGAGCTGGGAACCAGGCTGGGGGGAGAGAATTTAAACGTTATAGATGATCCCACTTTAGAGGACAGGCCTGGTTCGTATCGATACGATGATGAAGGGCAGAAGGGGAAAAAGACGGATTTAATCAAGGAAGGCAAGCTGGCAGGCAGACTTCATTCTCGGAATACAGCCAGTTCTTTTGAAGAACCAATAAGCGGAAATATGAGAGCAGTGGACTGTCAATATACTCCGATAATTCGCATGTCCAATATATATATAGCTGCTGGTGAAGATAAGCCGGCTGATTTATTCGATTCTATAGATCAGGGTTATTATCTTGTCAACAGCAAAGGAGGACAGACAACCGGAGATCAATTTACCTTCGGTGCTGAGTATGGTTATCGTATCGAAGCCGGCGAGAAAAAAGAAATGGTGAGAGATATCAACATGAGCGGAGAGCTTTTTAAAACTCTGGAAAATATTTCTATGGTGGCGGATGATTTATCTTTTGCTGAAGTAGGAGGATGCGGTAAAAGCAGCTCGGGAGGTTCAATGCAGCTCAACATGTTCTCCGGCCGGGGAGCTCCTCATACAAAGATAGACTCGGTTACGATTGGAGGTAAATAGATATGGAAATAAAACGGAGCTGGAAACGCCGCTTCGATCAGCTCGAACATTTGACCCGCAAAGAAAGAACATTGAACATTTCACTGGAAAACTGGCAGGTTGAAAATATTTCCAAAAGCAGAATGCAGAAAAGTGCTTTAAGGGTTATTGAAGATGGCAGTCTGGGAGAAAACTTCAGCCTGGGCAGGTCGGAAAAAGCAGCCGAAGAACTGGTCCGGGGAGCCGAACAATCGGTCCAGTATGGAGATAAAGCAGTCTTTTCTTTTTCTGATCACAGTCTCAACTCCTTTCACGAAAGGGAAGAAAAGAATTATCGAGCCGGTCAGGTCGATGAAATCATTTCATTTCTGGAAGACGTGCTCGATTTTTTCAAAAGTTCAGCTCCGGATATCACTCTCAATCTCGTTTTTGGCAAAAATTATGACGAGATTCAGATGGAGACTTCCCGGGACGCCTATCTCAAAGATAACCTCTGTAATTTCAGCCTGATGGTCAGCCTTCCAATTTCGGGAGGGGGTTCTCAGTTTTATCGTTCATTTGAGAGCAGTGAGATGTTTTCGGGCATTCCTGAAGCTGAATTGGAACAATTTCTCAGGGAATTTCGTTCGGCCGGAGAGGTTTCCCGTCCGGAGACCGGCAAAATGCCGGTTATATTTTCTCCGCGTTCTCTATATTTATTTACATTTTCTCTGCAGGAGGGTCTGCGGGCGGACAATGTGTTCAGAGGTATATCTCCGCTGATTGAAAAACTCGACAGTGAAATATTTTCTCCCAAAATATCTGTTGTTGACTCTCCACATATGCAGGAAGCCGGAGGCAGAAGATTTTTTGATGATGAGGGCATTCCCACCCGGCGCCAGAAGCTGGTAGATGAAGGTGTGCTTAAGACCTTTATCTATGATCTAGAACATGCTGCCAAAATGAATGCCAAACCCGGCGGCAACGGCCTGCGGCGGGACCTTTTTTCTTCGGGGATAGAAACTCCCATCAGTCCTGGCATGGTCAATCCGACGATAGAACCGGGTGAGAGTTCCCGGGAAGAGATGATATCCGGTGTTAAAAATGGAATCCTGGTAGAAAATATAGTTGGATTTCATTCTTCCAATTACAGTCAGGGTCATTTTTCTGTTCAGGCTCATGGATATCATGTTCGCGAGGGAAAGCTTCAGGGCAGGCTTGAGGATGTAATGATTGCCGGCAATATCTATGACGATTTTCAAAAGATCAAAAGCGTCGGTCGAAAATTATATCCCGGCAATTTCGGCTATTATCCCTATCTTCTCTGCCCTGAGATTCAGGTAAGCTCGCGCTGAGGTTGCTTTTTAACTGACATTATAATATAATCAAAAACAGATGAAAATCATTGTGTAAAAGCGTTGAACGGGACTTTCCGCCCGGAAGCGCTCCGGCCAAAAACCTTTATGCTGTGAGTAACCGGAGACGGTCAGTGAACCGTTATCTCACTTTAAACCTAAAGTCAACCGGTTCTTTCTGGTTTGAGAAGGGTGGCACCGTGTGAGTTTCAGCTCGCACCCCTTTAGAGACAGGGGTGGGGGCTTTTTATTATTTGAATATATTTCAATTTAAAAAAAGGAGGCTAAAAACATGCTTGATCTGCAGTATCTGCGGGATAATAGTGACAGAGTGAAAAAATCAATGGAAGATAGGGGTATTGAGTCTGATGTAGTCGACGACTTTTTGGAACATGATGAGAGGAGAAGAGAGATATTGCAGGAAGTGGAAGAACTGCGTCGCAAACGCAATGTTGTTTCTGAAAAAATAGGAGAGTTAAAGCAGTCCGGGGAAGATGTTCAGCCCATGATTGAGGAGATGAGAAGCGTGTCTGACAGAATAGACGAGTACGAAGAAGAGTTAAAGGAAGTCGAGGAAAAACAGAGATATGCCCGGCTTCATATACCCAATGTACCTGATGAAAGTGTGCCTGTGGGAGAGGATGAAAGCGATAACGAATTTGTGAGAAGCTGGGGAGAACCTCCCGAATTTGATTTCGATTTTAAGCCTCACTGGGAGATAGGAGAAGATCTTGATATACTTGATTTTGAAAGAGGCAGCAAAGTTGCAGGTTCTCGATTTACCTTTATGAAAGGGGCGGGAGCGCAGCTGGAAAGAGCGCTGATAAATTTCATGATAGATTATCATAGAGAAAATCATGGATATTATGAGTTATTCCCTCCATTTTTGGCCAACTCCGACAGCATGACCGGAACGGGACAGCTGCCGAAATTTGAATTCGATATGTTCAAGGTTAAGGATTATGATAATTATCTTATTCCCACCGCTGAAGTTCCGGTCACCAACTTTCACCGCGAGGAGATACTGGATGCTGATGACCTGCCGCTGTATTATACTGCTTACTCGGCCTGCTTTCGTGCTGAAGCCGGGTCTCACGGACGCGATACACGGGGGATTGTGCGTCAGCATCAATTTAACAAGGTGGAACTTGTCAAATTCGTCGAGCCGGAGACTTCTTATGAAGAGCTTGAAACTCTAACCGATAATGCAGAGGCGATTTTACAGGCTCTGGAGCTGCCCTACAGGGTGGTCAAGCTCTGCACCGGAGATCTCACCTTTTCTTCGGCACTCACCTATGATCTGGAAATCTGGATGCCGGCCTATGAACGTTATCGCGAGATATCTTCCTGCAGTAATTTTGAGGATTATCAGGCCCGGCGCGCAGGAATACAATATCGGCCCGATCCTGATTCTCAGGCCAGGTATGTTCATACCCTGAACGGTTCGGGGGTGGCAATAGGCCGGACACTGGCCGCGATTCTGGAAAATTATCAGAATGAAGACGGAACGGTAACCATACCTGAGGTTTTGCGTGATTACATGGGGGGTAGAGAGATCATAGAATAAATTTCAATAAAAACTTTAAAAACTTTGTTTTCAGCTGCCTCCAAAATGAATGGATTTAAACCGCCATTAATCGGAAGCTGCTTGACATTTGCGCTGGTTTTAACCTATAATCTTAATAACCTTTAATTTTATGATAGTTGAAAATGTTAAAGCAATCCTGGACGGTAATTTCGTCTGTCGGTCCGGTTCAGCCAATCCAATTGCAACAGGAGGGATCAATTTAAATGAAAAGAAAAAGAAATGATGTGCTTGGCACGGTCAATCGGGGAGACCCGGCTCCTTCTGGCCTGTGCACTCTCTGTGAATCTGGTTGTAAAGGAAAATGCGAAACCTGGATGTCCTCACTTTACGGGACAAAAATGCTTTATCCCCGCGATTTTGGTTCTGTCACTGCTGGTAGTGCGAACCTGGATTCTCGGGGAACGGGTTATCATTCTCTGAGAATACAGGGTTATAGTTTTGGGGCTGAGGGACTCGATGATGAACTGGAAAGAACTCCTAAGAACTGCATTTATGAAAATGTCAATATTGAGAGCGAATTTGGCAGCGAGATGAAAAGCAAATGTAAGGTGCCCGTGATGACCGGTGCGCTTGGATCCACTTTTATTGCCGAAAAATACTGGGAGTCATTTGCCATAGGCGCTGCCTTAACCGGATTTCCCATCGTCATCGGTGAAAATGTGGTGGGAGTTGACAGAGAAGCGGAAATGAATAATGGCAGGATTGTATCGGCTCCGGAGCTGGATAGGCGAATTGAGATTTATCAGAGATACCGTCAGGAAGATTATGGAGATATTTTTATTCAGCTCAACCAGGAAGATTTCAGCAACGGAGTAGCAGAGTATATCTGGGAACAATACGGCAATGAAGTGGTTATAGAGCTCAAATGGGGACAGGGCGCGAAATCTATCGGAGGTGAAATACAGGTTGGAAGTCTCGAGTATGCAGAATTTCTTCATGAGAGAGGTTACATAGTTGATCCAGATCCAACCCGGGAGGCCACCAGGAAAGCCTTTGAAGCCGGAACTATAGATAGTTTTGCCCGTCACAGCCGCCTGGGAGGGACCGGCGTTGATAGCGAAGCAGAAATGAGAGAGGCTTTCATGGAAAAGGTCGATTATCTCAGAGAACTGGGTTTTGATCGTATTTCTTTGAAGACGGGTGCATTCGGCATGAGAGGACTGGCTCTGGCTCTGCGACTCTCGGCCGAGGCTGGTCTGGAACTTTTGACGATCGATGGAGCAGGTGGGGGTACCGGTATGAGCCCATGGAATATGATGGATCACTGGGGAGTGCCCTCCCTACCTCTGCACGTTAAAGCAGTTGAATACGCCGATCTTCTGGCTGATGAGGGCATGGATGTGCCTGACCTGGCTCTGGCTGGAGGCCTCTCACGAGAAGATCATATGTTTAAGGCCCTGGCTTTGGGATCTCCTCATGTGAAGCTGATCTGTATGGGCAGGACTCTGATGATACCGGGTTTTCTGGGCGCCAATATCGAAGGGGTTTTCCATCCTGAGAAGCGAGAAGAACTCAATGGTAACTGGGAAAGCCTGCCTTCAACAGTAAAAGAGGCCGGTGAAACTCCCGAGGCTATATTTGCAGGCTGGTATGATGTGGAGGATAAAGTCGGCAGTGAACATATGAAGGAAATTCCTTATGGTGCTGTCGCCATTCATACCCTGATAAACAAATTGGGTACCGGGCTTCAGCAGTTTATGGCTGGAGTGCGCAAATTCAATATTTCGGCTCTCGAACGGACCGATCTTATGGCTGCTAATAAAAAAACAGCCGAATTGACCGGCATACCCTATCTCATTGAGGCCCAGGATGAGAGAGCCCGGGAGATTATCAAGGGGTCCTTTTAAACTGCGGTCGAAAATTAAGCTGGCTTTTACTGTTCTGACTTCAACGGCAGGGACCGAGAAGGTATAAAAATACTGGATGTTTTTATGCAGTCGGCCTTCTACAGGTTTGATTGTGAAGGTCGGCTGCTGCAGTTTAAAAATTTTTTAAATTTGACAGTAAGATTTAATCATGTTACCATGACTAGAAATCTAACTCCTAAATATTTCAGAATAATCTTCTCCACGTCAGCCCTCAATGTATACAGGTATCCAGCAATAT
This sequence comes from Halarsenatibacter silvermanii, assembly GCF_900103135.1. Classification (NCBI taxonomy): domain Bacteria; kingdom Bacillati; phylum Bacillota; class Clostridia; order Halanaerobiales; family Halarsenatibacteraceae; genus Halarsenatibacter; species Halarsenatibacter silvermanii. The sequence goes on from NZ_FNGO01000018.1 coordinate 16,825, forward strand.
ATTTGTTATTTCAGGTCGGTTGAATTTATCGATAATGAGATAAAACACCGGCTTCACATGAAAATTTTATTATTTTAAATGAGTCGGGACAGGCTTCGCTTATTCAGGGCAATTGGAGACTTAATTCGTGTCTCTTCTGCTGAGTGGAGAAGGGGCTTTTTTTCTTTTTCTGAATATTTATAACCAGGGAAAGGAGAGAGAAAATAGTATGAGCAAAAAGCTTACCGGAGCGGAAATGATCACTGAAGCCCTAAAAGAAGAGGGCGTGGAAACTATTTTTGGTTATCCCGGTGGAGCTGTCATACCAATTTATGACCAACTTTACGATGAGGATTTCGAGCATATTCTAGCTCATCATGAGCAGGGAGCGGCCCACGCTGCTGATGGTTATGCCAGAGCTACCGGCAAGGTGGGGGTCTGCATTGCGACATCCGGTCCGGGGGCAACCAATCTGACTACCGGCCTGGCCAATGCCAAGATGGATTCGGTGCCGATGGTCGCTTTTACCGGGCAGGTGCCCAGTCATATGCTGGGTAGTGATGCTTTTCAGGAGGCCGATGTTACCGGCATTACCATGCCGATAACCAAGCACAATTATCTCGTGCAGGATGCAGAGGAACTCCCGCGAATTATTAAAGAAGCATTTCATATAGCGAGAACTGGAAGACCGGGGCCTGTAGTCATAGATGTCCCCAAGGATATGATGCAGATGGAAGGTGAGTATGATTATCCTGATCAGGTCAACCTGCGCGGTTATAAGCCTAATTACGAGGGGCATGAGGGGCAGGTAAAAAGTGCTGCAGAAAAAATTAACGAGGCTAAACGCCCCATCATCTATGCAGGTGGGGGCGTGATAATTTCCGAAGCCAGCCAGGAGTTGAGGAAGCTGGCCCGAAAAAGTCAAATACCTGTCACTACCACCCTCACGGGATTGGGAGCTTTTGATGAGCAGGACGAATTGAGTCTTGGCATGCTGGGCATGCACGGCACGAGCGAGGCCAACCTGACTGTATCCAATGCTGATTTGATTATCGCGGTTGGCTGTCGTTTCGATGATAGAGTAACTGGCAAGCTGAATGAATTTGCCCCCGATGTGGAAACTATTGTCCATATCGATATAGATCCCGGTGAAATCGGGAAAAGGGTGGCCGTAAATATTCCTATTGTGGGCGATGCCAAAAATGTGCTGCAGAAATTGACTCCCCGTATTGAGGAGAAGGAAAGGGATGGATGGCTTGAAAGGATCGAGCAGTGGAAGGAAATAGATCGAGCCAATATTCAGTATGCTAAAGAAAACGGTACAATCGCCCCTCATCTTGTCATGGAGGAGATATATGAGCTGACCGGTGGCGATGCGTATATTGTCACCGAAGTTGGACAGCATCAGATGTGGGCAGCTCAGCATTTTAAATACTCCCATCCCGGGCAGTTTATCACTTCCGGAGGCCTGGGAACAATGGGATATGGCCTCCCGGCTGGAATCGGAGCTCAGGCGGGACAGCGTGATGATGACGTGTACGTGATAGCCGGGGATGGCAGTCTGCAGATGAATATTCAGGAACTGGCCACCGCGGTCAAAAACGATCTGCCTGTGAATGTTATTATTATGAACAACACTTTTCTGGGTATGGTCAGGCAGTGGCAGGAAATATTTGCTGACAGCCGCTATTCCGAAACATGTTTAAAGGAAAGGGATTACTGTCCTGATGAATGTGAGGGGCCAGGAGATGAGGAATGTCCTGAAATGGTGCCCAATTTTGTGAAATTAGCGGATGCATATGACGTAGAAGCCACCCGGGTTTTAAACCTGGATGATTATCGAGAGGCACTGGCTCAGGCTCACCAGAGCAGGAAGATGAATATTATAGAGGTCATGATCGGTGAAGAGGAGAATGTTTTCCCTATGGTTCCGCCCGGCGGTTCGCTTTACGAGATGATTTATGAGGAGGGTTCATAATGAAGCATACCGTTTCCGTGCTGGTGGAAAATGAATCCGGAGTCCTCTCGCGCATAGCCAGTCTTTTCAGCAGAAGAGGTTTTAATATTAACAGCCTGTCGGTCGGTGAAACCGAAAGCAGTGATATTTCGCGCATCACTCTGGTTGTAAAGGGAGATGAAGCTGTGGTTGAACAGCTGATGAAACAGCTCAATAAATTGATTCCGGTCTATAAAGTCAGCAATATAACCAATGATCCTGCAGTCAGTCGAGGGCTGGCTTTCATCAAGGTTAAAACCGATTACAGCAACAGATCGGAGATAATTCAGATAGTGGATGTTTTTAGAGGGGAAGTTGTCGATGTGGGGAAAGATTCGATAATGGTTGAAATTACCGGAGATGAAGAAAAAATTAAAGCGCTCGAGGAACTCTTAAAACCTTACGGAATTGAGGAGATGGTTAGAACAGGCAAGATCGCTATGGTTAGAGGTGAGAAATAAAAAAAAGACTGGAATTTAAATCTGCAGAGGGGGTTAGTAATATAATGACGAAAGTGTTTTATAATGAGGATGCCGATCTTAATCTTCTTTCCGAACGCAAAGTAGCAATTATTGGTTATGGAAGCCAGGGACATGCTCAGGCTCAAAACCTCTGTGATTCCGGAGTCGATGTAATAGTGGGTTTACGACAGGGTGGTGAAAGTTATCAGCAGGCCGATGAGGATGGATTTGATCCTCGGCCTATAGCAGAGGCGGCAGAGGCTGCCGACATTGTACAGATCCTGCTTCCGGATACAGTTCAGAAGCAGGTCTATGAGGAGAAGATAGCCGACAATCTTGAGAGCGGTAACGCTCTGGTTTTTTCCCATGGATTTAACATTCATTACCGTCAGATCGTGCCGCCTGAAGATGTAGACGTTTACATGGTGGCTCCAAAAGCTCCCGGACATCTGCTGCGCAGAGTTTTTGAGGATGACCAGGGAGTTCCGGCTTTGATAGCTGTTTTTCAGGACAGCACCGGTCAGGCCCGTGATCTGGCTCTGGCTCAGGCTAAAGGTATAGGCAGCACCAGGGCCGGGGTGTTAAAGACGACCTTTGCTGAAGAGACTGAATCCGACCTTTTTGGAGAACAGGCAGTGCTCTGCGGAGGAGTGACAGAATTGATCAGAGCTGGCTTTGAAACTCTGGTCGATAATGGCTATAGTCCGGAGATTGCCTATTTTGAATGTCTCAACGAATTAAAGCTTATCGTTGACCTTATTTATGAGCAGGGTATAACAGGCATGAGAGAATCAATTTCAGATACTGCTGAATACGGAGATCTGGTGGCCGGTGAAGATATCATAAACGAAAAGTCCCGTGAGGCTATGGAGAATCTGCTGGAAGATGTACAAAACGGCGAGTTTGCCAAGCGCTGGCTTTTGGAAAATAGAGTTGGCCGCCCCTCTTACATTCAGCGCCGGGAAAATCAAAGAGATCATCAGATCGAAAAAGTTGGCAGAAAGCTTCGCAGCATGATGGAATGGCAGGGTGATTGACCTATGACTGTAAAATTTTTCGATACCACTCTCCGCGATGGCGAGCAGTCTCCGGGAGTTAATCTCAATATTAAGGATAAGCTTAGGATAGCCGAGCAGCTGGCTGCTTTGAATGTAGACGTTATAGAAGCCGGCTTTCCCATTTCTTCTGAAGGAGATTTTCGTGCTGTTAATAAAATAGCTGAGGAAGTCTCGGGCCCGATAATAGCCGGATTGGCCCGGACTAAAAAGGAGGATATCGATAGAGCCTGGGAGGCGATAAAGCCTGCTTCCAGGCCCAGAATTCATACCTTCATCGCTACCTCTCAGATCCATATGGAACATAAACTGCGCAAATCACCGGAAGAGGTGCTGGAAGAATCCGTCAGAGCTGTAGAAAGAGCAAAAAGTTATACTGACGATGTGGAGTTTTCAGCTGAAGATGCAGTCCGCAGCGACAGGGATTTTCTCTGTGAGCTTTTTGAAGCAGTTATCGAAGCGGGAGCTACCACAGTCAACATACCCGATACTGTCGGTTATTCTGTCCCCCATGAATTTGGAGGGCTGGTAGCGTATATACGCGAAAACGTCAGTAATATTTCCGAGGCAGATATGAGCATTCACTGCCATGATGATCTGGGGCTGGGAGTTGCCAACTCTCTGGCTGCCGTGGAAGAAGGAGCTGTTCAGATTGAATGTGCGGTTAATGGTATTGGTGAGCGGGCTGGCAATGCTGCCCTGGAGGAGATTGCTTTAGCTCTTCATACCCGCAGGGATTATTACGATAAAGATCATTCCTTAAATCTGCAGGAGGTTCACCGTACAAGCCGTCTGGTCAGCAATTTAACCGGCATGGAAGTTCAGCCCAATAAAGCTGTTGTCGGCGAAAATGCCTTTGCTCATGAAGCAGGAATTCACCAGGATGGAGTCTTAAAAGAACGTACCACCTATGAAATAATGGATGCAGAAACGATCGGTCTGGAAGAGAATAAAATCGTTATGGGCAAGCATTCAGGCCGCAGCGCTTTCAGGCAAAAGCTTTCTGAGCTGGGTTATGATCTTGACGATGAAAAGCTGAATGATGCCTTTTTGAGGTTTAAAGAGCTGACCGACAGAAAGAAAGAGATTACCAATCTCGATCTTGAAGCTATAGTTGAAGGTCAGCTGGTTCAGCGCGAGCAGATTCTCGAGCTTAAAAAGCTCCAGGTTACTACCGGAATGGGTATTTCTACCACTACGGTCCATATGGAATACAGAGGCGAAAAGGTGCTGGAATCGGCCTGTTCTGAAGGGGGGCCGATAGATGCCACCTATGAAGCGATAAATAAAGTTTCCGGACATGATTGCCGCCTTTTGCTTTTCAAAATAGATGCCATCACCGGCGGCAAAGACGCCCTGGGACATGTTACTGTCAAGCTGACCAAAAGCGGCATAGACGAGAGAGAGGAGGATGTTTATCTGGGCCGGGGAGTCAGCACTGACATCGTCAACGCCAGTGCGATCGCCTATATAAACGCTACCAACAGAATTCTTACAGAGCAGGAAAGAGAAGGGAGCTCATAAAAATGTCGATGACAATGGTGGAAAAAATTCTCGCCGATCATGCCGGTCGCAGTCAGGTCGAGCCCGGAGATATAGTAGAAGCCGAAGTTGATCTGGTCCTCGGCAACGATATAACCACTCCGGTGGCTATTGATGAATTTGTAAAGATAGGAGTTGATCAAGTTTTCGATCGCAGCAAGATTGCCCTCGTACCTGATCATTTTGCTCCCAATAAGGATATTCAAAGCGCCGAACAATGCAAGAGGCTGAGGGATTTCGCCGATAAATATGAAATAGAGAATTATTTTGAAGTTGGAGAGATGGGCATAGAGCATTGCTTATTGCCCGAAAAGGGACTGGTGCTGCCCGGTCAGATTGTCATCGGAGCTGATTCCCACACCTGCACCTACGGGGCTTTTGGAGCTTTAGGTACCGGGATTGGCAGTACAGATATGGCTGCTGCTATGGCGGCCGGCGAGACCTGGTTTAAGGTTCCTCCAACGATTAAGATCAATTATCAGGGAGAACTGGATGAGTGGGTCGAGGCCAAGGATTTGATTTTATACACTATAGGCGATTTAGGAGTTGATGGAGCTTTATATAAAGCCCTGGAATTCACAGGCGAAGTTATAGAATCGCTGTCGATGGCCGGCAGGATGACTGTATCCAATATGGCCATAGAAGCTGGAGCAAAATGCGGACTTATAGCTCCTGACAGCACAACCGAAAATTATCTTGCCGGCAGAACTGAAGCTGATTACGAATGTTTTTACAGCGATGAGAATGCCGATTATGAGCGGGAAATAAATTATGATGTGGGGGAAATAGAACCTCAGGTGGCCTTTCCTCATCTACCTGAAAACACCAGAAATATTAGTGATATAGATAATATTGCTATTGATCAGGTGGTCATAGGATCCTGTACCAATGGCAGGCTGGAAGATCTCAGAACAGCTGCCGGTATACTGGAGGATAAAGTTAAATCTAATGGGGTCAGGTTAGTTATTTTTCCAGGCACTCAGGAGATCTACCGCCAGGCAGTAAAAGAAGGAATAATCGAAACACTGGTTGCTGCTGGAGCCGCGGTGAGCACTCCCACCTGCGGGCCCTGCCTGGGTGGTCACATGGGAGTTCTGGCAGAAGGTGAAAGAGCTGTTTCTACTACCAATCGAAACTTTGTGGGCAGAATGGGCCATCCTGAAAGCGGGGTTTATCTGACCGGTGCGGCAGCAGCAGCAGCATCAGCTGTGGCCGGCAGAATAGCTTCCCCCGAGGAGGTCATGTAATGAGTATAGACAGAATATCTGGTAATGCATGGAAATATGGAGACGATATAGACACCGATGTAATAATACCGGCTCGATATCTCAATACTTCCGATCCAGCTGAACTGGCAGAGCACTGCCTGGAAGATCTGGATGAAAATTTTGCTGAGGATGTGGAGAAAGGAGATCTTCTTGTGGCAGGAGAAAACTTCGGCTGTGGCAGCTCCCGGGAGCACGCTCCTCTGGCAATAAAAGGTGCTGGTGTTAGCTGTGTGATAGCTTTCTCTTTTGCCCGAATATTTTATCGCAATGCTATAAACATCGGTCTTCCCATACTGGAAAGCAGGCAGGCTGCTGAAAATATAGAAGAAGGAGATAAAGTTGAGGTCGATGTGGATTCAGGAATCATTCATAACATAACAGCAGATGAAAAATACAGGGTAGATCCTTTTCCCCCTTTTATTCAGGAACTTATTGAGGCGGGCGGTTTGATAGCCTATACTAAACGAAAGGTTGGAAGTTAAAATGAAATTCGATATAGCTCTTATACCTGGTGATGGAATCGGACCGGAAGTCTTAGATGAAGGAGTTAAGGTGCTGGAAAAACTTCAGCATACCAGCGATCTAAGTTTTAATTTTCAGGAATTCCCCCAGGGAGCAGATCATTATCTGGATACAGGCGAGTTAATAGCTGATGAGTCCATGGATGAGCTTGGGGAATTTGATGCTGCTCTTATGGGGGCTGTGGGTGATCCACGCGTAAAACCAGGAGTTCTCGAGCGGGGCATTCTTTTGAAAATACGTTTTTCTTTCGATCAATATATAAATTTGAGACCGATCAGACTCAGGGACAGTAAATATACTCCTTTGAAGAATAAATCTCCTGAAGATATCGATATGGTTGTTGTGAGGGAAAACACTGAAGGTCTTTACGCCAACAGCGGCGGATTTTTGAGAAAAGGAACCTGTGAAGAAGTTGCTATTCAGGAAATGGTGAATACCTATCACGGCGTCAGCAGAGTTATCAGGTATGCCTATGAATATGCTGTTGAGAGCGGAAGAAATTTGACCCTCTGTGATAAGTGCAATGTTCTTGGTTATGCCCATGATCTCTGGCAGAGATGTTTCCAGGATATAGGAGAAGATTTCCTGGAGGTAAAAAAAGACCATGTGCTGGTCGATGCACTTACCATGAAAATGGTAAGAAACCCTGAAGAACTCGATGTCGTTGTAACCTCCAATATGTTTGGAGATATTATCACTGATCTGGGAGCTGAGCTGCAGGGAGGAATGGGCATGGCTGTGTCGGCCAATATTAATCCGGAAGGTCTTTCCATGTTCGAGCCAGTTCATGGTTCGGCCCCGGACATAGCCGGTAAAGGCATCGCCAATCCCCTGGCTGCAGTGCTGGCAGCAGCTTTTATGGTAGAAGAACTGGGAGCTGAAAAAGAAGCAGCGAAAATCCGAGCGGCAGTTGACCGCGCCTTAGAGGAGCAGCAGCTTACTGCTGATATGGAAGGAGAGTTAACAACCTCCGAGTTAGGTGACTTTATCTGCAGCATTCTTGAGTAGGAGGTATTAGAGAGATGATAGAAATATTTGATACGACCCTGCGAGATGGTACTCAGCAGGAAGGAATATCTTATTCCACGGAGGATAAGATTCATATAACCCAAAAACTTGATGAGCTGGGGCTTGATTATGTAGAGGGAGGCTGGCCCGGTTCCAACCCCAAAGACATAGAGTATTTCGAAAAAGTGAAAAGTCTGGACCTGGAAAACACCACCGTGGTTGCTTTCGGCAGCACCAGAAGGCCCGGGCTCAGCCCTGAAGAGGATAGAAACCTCGAGGCTTTGATCAATGCTGGGGTAGAGGCTGTGGCAATTTTCGGAAAGAGCTGGGATCTTCATGTCACAGATGCTCTGGACACCACACCTGATGAGAATCTCAAGATGATTGCCAGCTCTGTCAAATTTCTCAAATCCCGTGGGCTGGAAGTTATATTCGACGCCGAGCATTTTTTTGATGGATTTGATTCGGATAGCGATTATGCTCTGGAAGCTGTCAGCGCCGCCGAAGACGCGGGAGCTGATAGAGTGGTGCTCTGTGACACGAATGGTGGATTTTTGCCCGGCGATATTCGCAGAATTTACCGGGAGGTAAAAGAGGTTTTATCTTCACCCCCGGGAATACATCCTCATAATGACACCGGTCTGGCGGTGGCCAATGCTCTGGCTGCAGTTGAGGAAGGAGCCAGGCATGTACAGGGCTCTATTAATGGTTATGGTGAGAGATGCGGCAATGCCAATCTATGTCATCTGATCCCCAATCTTCAGATTAAAAAAGGGTATGAAGTTCTGGGCGATGGAGATTTGAGCAAACTCACCCCCACAGCCAGATATGTCAGCGAGATTGGTAACCTAAACCCTCCTACCAGTGATCCCTTTGTAGGAGAAAGTGCCTTTGCTCATAAAGGCGGTATACATGTTAGCGCTGTGATGAAAAACCCCGAGACCTATGAGCATATAGATCCGGAGATAGTCGGCAATGAAAGGAGAGTACTGGTATCCGAATTATCGGGAAAAAGCAATCTTCAGTATAAAGCCGAAGAGCTCGGAATAGAGCTGGAAGATGGAGAAGAGTCTCGTGAGATCCTGGATAGAATCAAAAAACTTGAACACAAGGGTTATAACTTCGAGGGGGCTGAAGCTTCTTTTAAGCTGCTTATAGATAGAATGCGCGGCGAGTATCAGCGACTTTTCACCCTGGAAAAAGTCAGAATACTTACCGATAAAAAAGGTGAAGGAAAGCCTATTTCGGAGGCTGTTATTAAAGTCAGCGTGCGAGGAGAACAAAAACATACGGCAGCTGAAGGAGTTGGTCCGGTAAATGCTCTCGATAAGGCTCTGCGCAAGGCTCTTATAGAGTTCTATCCCTCACTGGAATCTCTTTATCTAATAGATTACAAGGTTCGGGTGATCGATGGCAGCGATGGTACAGCAGCCAAAGTCAGAGTTCTCATCAAAACAGGCAATGGCACCAGGAGCTGGGGAACAGTTGGTGTATCGACCAATATCATTGAGGCAAGCTGGCGGGCTGTAGTTGACAGTATTGAGTATGGAATCAGGCTGGAAAGAAAAGAAAACCAGGGAGAACTGGTTTCTTAAAAATAATGAAATCATGGAGTGATAAACTTGCCAGAAACTATCGATGAACAGATAACTATTGAGAAAACAAAAGACCCTAAAGAGATTCCGGCTGATGATGATCTGGATTTCGGCAGGCTTTTTTCTGATCACATGTTTATGATGGAATATGAGTCCGGGAAAGGCTGGCATGATCCTCAAATCATACCCTATCAACCTCTGGAAATTGATCCGGGATCATCTTTCTGTCATTATTGTCAGGTTACTTTTGAGGGTATGAAAGCCTATCGCAACGAAGATGATGAGATAATGCTTTTTCGTCCTGACAAGAATGCTGAACGACTTAATAATTCCAACCGCAGAATGTGCATGCCCGAGCTCGATCCAGAATTTTTTATAAAAGCGGTAAAAACTCTGGTCGATGTTGATAGTGATTGGGTGCCGTCCAGCGAGGGCACATCTTTATATATTCGACCTTTTATCGTCGCCACCGAGAAATATCTAGGATTAAAATCCTCTGATAGTTATAAATTTCTCATCATAGCTTCTCCTGTCGGCTCTTACTATCCGGAAGGTTTAAAACCCACCGAGATCAAGGTGGAAACTGAATATGTTCGCTCTGTCAAAGGGGGGACAGGGGCAGCAAAAACAGGAGGTAATTACGGCAGGAGTCTTCTGGCCCAAAATCAGGCTGCAGAAGAGGGATTCGATGGAGTATTGTGGCTTGATGGCAGGGAAAGAAAATATGTGGAAGAAGTGGGAGCGATGAATGTTTTCTTCCGCATAGATGATACTATTGTTACTCCTTCGCTAGAGGGAACCATCCTGCCCGGTATAACCAGAGATTCGGTCATTAAAATTCTCGAAGACCGGGGAGAAGAAGTTGAAGAAAGAAAACTGGAGATTGAAGAGCTGGCTCAGGCCTATCGAAATGGTTATCTACAGGAAGCTTTCGGTACAGGTACCGCTGCAGTTATAGCTCCGATAGGCAGGATACAATGGGAGGATTTGAATATGGAGATTAATGATAGAGAAGTAGGACCTCTCACCAGCGAAATTTATGATATTTTAACCGGCATTCAAAGAGGGCGGATAAAGGATAAATACGACTGGACAGACAAAGTGAAATAAATAATTAATCAATTTTCGGAGGTTTTTCTTGACAGGGGCCTTTTGCTCTGCTATAATTTCTACAACATCTTAAAAATAAGCTGACATCATTAAGTAAAAATATAATCAAAGGTGACAACAATGCCGAAGGGGCTTAAGTAAGTCTCCAGCCATCAATTGTGTGCCGCTGGCTCGAGACCGAATTTCACCCCGGAATTGCCGGCCGAAAGCAGAGTAGGCTGGGCCGTAATCCGTCGTTATCCGGTGAGGAAGTGATTGCTTCCAACATATGAGTGAACTTTTCGGATGAAGTATATCTTCTCATATCTTTTTCCGGAAAGTTCAATCAGGTGGTACCGCGACTATTAAAGGTCGCCCTGATAAGGGGCGGCCTTTTTTGATTCAAAATTTATTTTTAGCAAGGAGGAATTAAAATGCTCATCAAGATGAAAAATGCCACCAGGGAGGACAAACTGGAAGTTCGGAAAAGATTGCCAGGAGAAGAGTTGGAGATAATACCTTTCGGTCAGCACGAGATCATCATAGCTAAACTGGACAGGAAGAGAGATGAATATTCCCGGGATCTTCAGGAACAGCTGAGTTCAGCACCAGCAGTTGAGGAAGTTATTACGATATCGGAACCCTATCAGCTGACCTCTAGAAAGCTCAAACCTGAAGGAAGCGTGGTCGATGTAGATGGAGTAAAAGTTGGAGATGAAACGCCTGCTGTTATGGCAGGTCCATGTTCGGTCGAGAATAGAGAGCAGCTTTTGCAGACTGCGGAAGCAGTTAAAAAAGCGGGAGCTGAAATTCTCAGAGGAGGAGCATTCAAACCCCGTACTTCTCCCTATTCATTTCAGGGGCTGGGAGAGAAAGGGCTGGAACTTCTGCAGCTGGCCAGAAAAAAGACAGGACTCAAGATTGTAACTGAGCTTATGGATGTCGAACACCGTGATCTGGTGGCTGAATATACCGACATTATTCAGATCGGATCCCGCAATATGAAAAATTATTCGCTTCTTAAATCCATCGGTAAAATAGACAAGCCTGTCATGCTAAAAAGGGGGATGGCTTCTCCGGTAAAGGACTGGCTTCTGGCTGCTGAATACGTTATGTCACAGGGCAATCATAGGGTTATGCTCTGTGAAAGAGGAATAAAAACATTCGGCGAGGACACCCGCTACACTATGGATTTGAGTTCTATACCTCTGGTCAAAGAGAAAAGTCATCTGCCTGTCATAGCAGATCCCAGTCACGGTACCGGTCGCTGGGAACTGGTTATTCCCATGGCCAGAGCCGCTGTGGCCTGTGGTGCCGATGGCCTGCTGGTTGAGGTTCATCCAGAACCGAAAAAAGCACTTTCAGATGGGCCGCAGTCGCTTAAGCCTGAAAAATTCGCCAGAATGATGAAAGAGATAAGGCAGTTAAACGAGCTTGATAAAATGGATGATATTCTGCGGGAAGCCGCTTCTTTTTAGGAGGTAAATTTCATGGAAATATTATATCTGGGACCGGAAGGAACTTTTACAGATATGGCCGCCCGCCGCTATTTTGGCGGCTGCGATGAACACGAATTTCATCCCCGGCCGGATATAGGTGAACTGGCCCGGGAAGTCGATGAAAATGATGGGCTCTGGGGAGTAATTCCCATTGAGAATTCGCTGGAAGGATCTGTTAATCTCACGCTGGATCTGCTGGCTCACGAGATCGATGTAAAAATAGGTGCGGAGATGAATCTGCGTATAAATCATTATCTTATCGGAAAAAATGATCAGAATCCGGCCGAGATCCGGAGGATAATTTCTCATCCTCAGGCGCTGGCTCAATGCCGCCAGAATTTAAACAGGATAATTTCGGGGGAGTTCGAAACAGAATCTACTTCGAGCACGGCCGCCGCAGTTAGTGAGCTAAAAAAAAGAGATAATAGGACGGCGGCTATCGGCACCCGCAGAGCTGCGGAAAATAACGACCTGGAAATTCTGGTCGAACAGCTGCAGGACAATATTTCCAACTGGACCCGTTTTATATTGATAGGACCTGAGGATAGACCTGATTTTGGTCATGACGAAACCATAAAGACCTCGCTTATCTCTATACCTGTAGAAGATCGTCCGGGAATTCTTTATGAAATACTGGAAGAATTCGCGGTCAGGGAATTGAATTTGACCAAAATTGAATCACGTCCAACCCGCCAGGAACTCGGTGAATATCTCTTTTTTATAGATTTTGAGGGGAGCAGATATAAAGAAGAGGCAGATAGAGCTATTGCAGGCGTGGAGGAAAAATCCTCCCATCTCAAAATTTTGGGCAGTTATCCTGTCTATGAAAATAATTATGGGAAAATCGAGACCCCGCTTTGTGAAAAAACAGGAGGTAAATAAGAGATGCCAACTGCAAAACAGCTTGATCAAAATGAGTCGGTCATAAGGTTGAGTTCCAATGAAAACCCGCTGGGCTGTTCGCAAAAAGCCAGAGAGGCGCTTGAATCTCAGCTCGATCTGGTGGACTGCTATCCCAGCAGGACTTCTGATGATTTGCGAGCCAGCCTGGCAGATTTTTATGACATTTCGCCGGAAAAAGTTTTTACAGGCAACGGATCTGATGAAATAATCGGGCTTCTGGTACAGAACACTTCCGCTGAAAAAGAGATAATTTATCCTCATCCGTCTTTTATCAAATACAGGTTCAATATTAAAAATCGCGGCAGGATAGGAAAGAAAGTTCCGCTGACAGATAACTACAGGGTCGATCTTCAGGCCATCGAGGCTGAGATAAATGAGGATACGGGCCTAATATTTATCTGTGATCCCAACAATCCCACAGGTACAATCCAGAAAGAAAAGCGCCTCCGAGATTTTTTAAAAGCAGTTCCAGAAAAAGTAACGGTTGTACTTGATCAGGCCTATTACGAGTATGTAACCAGAGAAGATTATTTTCGGGGGCACGATGAATTGGGCAATTATCCCAATCTGATTATCCTGAGAACTTTTTCTAAGGCATACGGTCTGGCCGGTGTGAGAGCCGGTTATGCGCTGGGCAATCCGGATCTAATAGAAGAACTTGATAAAATAAGAGATACTTTTAACCTGAATAGATTTGCCCAGGCTGCTGCTCAGGCAGCGCTGGAAGATCAGGAACATATAAATAAGAGCAGAGAATTTAACCTGCGCGAGAAAGATTATCTCTGTCGGAATCTGGAAGAGATGGGGCTTACATGTGTTCCCTCTCAGGCCAACTTTATTTTTGTGAAAACACCTCAGAAAGGCGAAAAAATCGCCTCAGAGCTGGAAAAAAGAGATATTCTGGTAAAAGCAGGCGCGGTGATTGGAGATGATCATGCTATCAGAATTACTGTAAGCAGCCGCGAACAGAACGACAAATTTTTGAGAGAATTGCAGGATATAATTTGAGCTGATTGAACAATAGGGAGGATGGAGATAATTTGAGATTTGATCTATCTAAAAGTTCAAGGAGAGCTATAGCTGAAGAGCTTGAACTCGATACTGATCAGGTAAAAACGGTAATGGAACTTTTCAATGATGGAAGAACAATACCTTTTCTGGCTCGCTATCGCCGGGAAAAGACAGGAGGGCTGGATGATGCCCGGCTGCGTGAATTGAAAAACAGGCTTGAGTACGCTGAAAACCTGGAGCAGGAAAAAGAAAAGGTTAAAAAGAAGCTAAGAGATAAAGGCAAATACAGCAAAGATCTGGCTGCAGCTCTTGATCGGGCAGAAACCGTTCAGGAAGTAAAAGATCTCTATGCTCCCTATCGTTCCCGTCGCAGGACCAGAGCTGATAGAGCAGCAGAACAGGGTCTGACGCCTCTGGCAGAAATAATATGGGAACAGAAGCTTACATATCCGGAACTAAAAACCAGAGCTGAAAAATTTGTGAATAAAGCTGGAGAGAAGATTGAAGATGCCCCACAGGCTCTTGAGGGCGCTGGAGATATACTGGCCGATCAAATAGCCAAAGATCCGGAGCTAAAAGGACGGGCCCGTCGTCTTTTCTGGCAGCAGGGCAGAATAGAAAGCTCTCTTAAGGATGTTAAGCTGGATGAAAAGGGAGTCTACGAACAATATTATGATTTTTCTCAGCCGGCAGCTGAGGTTCCAGATTTTAGAGTGCTGGCTCTGGACCGGGCGGAAGAAGAAGGTATTTTACGGGTCAAAATAAATCCGCCGGCTCAAAAAATTATAAAGGAGATGGAGAAGAGGATAATAGAGTCAGGATCTCCCCTCAAAAAGCTTTTACAGGATATAATTGCTGATGCGTTTAAAAGATTGATGGGACCTTCTTTAGAGCGTGAGGTCAGATCCAGCCTTACAGAATCAGCACATGCCCATGCCCGTGAGGTATTTTCAGAAAACCTGGAAGCCCTATTGATGCAGCGTCCTCTGCCGGGAAAGATAATTCTGGGTATAGATCCGGCTTTTCGCACCGGCTGTAAGCTGGCAGTTATCGATGGTGAAGGTCATCTTTTAAATATAGATGTTATTTATCCTCATTCTCCTAAATCCCGCCAGGCTGAGGCAAAAGAGAAGCTGAAATATCTCGCAGATGAATACGAGGTCGACATCGCTGCTTTGGGCAATGGCACAGCTTCACGGGAAACAGAATCACTGCTGGACGAATTTAACCGAGAAAACGAGGAAGAGCTTCCTTATACTGTGGTAAGCGAAGCAGGAGCTTCTGTGTATTCCGCCTCTAAGCTGGCGGCCAGAGAATTTCCCGGTCTGGATGCAGAACAGCGGGGTGCAATTTCGATAGCGCGCAGACTTCAGGATCCGCTGGCGGAGCTGGTAAAAATCGACCCCCGGTCCGTGGGGGTCGGACTGTATCAGCATGATATAGACAGCAGTGCTCTGCTGTCCGAGCTGGAAGAGACAGTCGAAAAAGTGGTAAACAGAGTCGGAGTTAATCTAAACACAGCTTCTCCATCTCTGCTGGCATATGTTTCCGGACTTAATTCATCTCAAAGCCAGAGCATCCGTGATTATCGGGAAAAAAAGGGCAGTTTTGACCGCCGGGAAGAGCTTTTGAACGTTAAAGGAATAGGGCCGAAAACTTTTGAAGAGTCAGCAGGTTTTTTGAAAATTTACAGCGAGGCTGATCCGCTGGCAAGAACTTCGATTCATCCTGAATCCTATGAAACTGCCGAGAGATTGCTTGGTGAGCTGGGTTTTCAAATATGCGATCTGAATCAAAGGGAAGAAGAGGTAAAAACTCGATTAAAAGAAGCGCTGGACAGGGAGGTTTTGAACCCAGCCAGGATAGCCAGTGATATGGGGACAGGAGAATATACTCTGGAACAGATTGTTGCCGATCTTCTGGCTCCTGACCGTGATCCTCGCAATGAGCTGCCCGGACCTGAATTTCGGACCGGGATTAGAGACCTGAAAGATGTAGAACAGGGTGATGTTCTGAGGGGAACGGTTCGCAATGTTGTTGATTTTGGAGCTTTTGTTGATGTGGGGTTAAAAGTAGATGGATTGATCCATATCTCCGAACTGGCCGAAGAATATGTGGAAAGCCCTTTCGATATCGTCAGTACAGGGGAGCTGGTAAAAGTGAAAGTTCTCCAGGTTGATAGAGATAGAGAACGCATCTCATTAAAGCGTTTAAGCACTTTTGAGCGGGACTTTCGTTAAAAATTTTGCAGTTTTTTTCAGAATAGCGAATTTAATAATTTTGGTTCTTATCAATAACTACATTATGATGAAATATGTATAATTAAGCATCTTTTTATTGTTAACAGCCAAAAAATGTGATAAGATTAAAGCATGTTATTTTTTGAAAAACTACATTAATGATTGTCGATGCTCAATAGCCATAATCAAAAGGGGAATTTTAAAACATGGAAGTTGTCAAAGACCGGAGTTTGATCAAAGAGCTTGAGGAAATAGTCGGTCCCAGATGGGTTGATACTGATCCTGATAGAGTTCTTAGCTACGCTGGTGAATATACCAACGATGCTTTCGATCAGCTGGCTCCCGAACCTGTACCGGGCTCAATAGTTGTCAAACCTGAAGGGGCCAAAGAAATATCTGAGATACTGGGGGTGGCCAATAAAAGGGAAGTTCCCGTCGTCCCCAAAGGAGGTGCTACAGCTGTAGCGGGTAATGGAATTGTCACAGAACCCAGCATTATTCTGGTGCTCGAGCGACTTAACAATAGAATAGAGATAGATGAGACCAATCTGACCGTCACCTGTGATGCAGCAGTCACACTGGGAGAATTGTTGGAGGAAATGGAATCTCATGATAAGCTGCATTTTCCTCTCCATCCCGGCGATGAAGGAGCTCAGCTGGGGGGCATGGCAGTTATGAATGCCGGAGGTGTCAGGGCTGTCAGAGATGGCATTATGAGAGATCAGATCACCGGGTTAAAAGCGGTGCTGCCCACAGGAGAGATCGTCGATTTCGGAAATAGCTCCGGAAAGCTGGTGAAAAATAATGCTGGTTACGATCTGACTCAGCTTATAATCGGCAGTGAAGGGACTCTGGGGGTCATAACCGAGGTGACTCTTAAATTAAAACCCATAAAGTCAGCAGGCGCTACTCTCATCATTCCTTTTGAGGAGAGAGGCAGAGCCTTTGCTGCAGTACCTGCTATACTAAAAGAGGGTATAAAGCCTGTTGCGATTGAGTATGTCGAAAAGGATTCTATCATCGCATCAGCTGAAGATTTGGGCAAGGACTGGCCGGCCAGATCTGGAGAAGGCCATCTGATGATAATACTGTCTGAGGATGATGAGGAAAAGCTTTACAGCAGGGCTGCTGAAATAGAGAATATAAGCCAGAATTATGGGGGTTTAAACACTCTTATCGCCGAAACAGAGCAGGAGCAGCGAGATTTGCTGGAAATACGAAGTCATTTTGTGCTGGCTCTCGACAATGAGCTGATTGATATTCCTGATATAACTGTTCCGGTGAGCGAACTCGATAGGATTATGAGTGAAATTGAATCACTTTCGCAGGAGTATGACGCAGAGGTTACAATGCTGGCGCATGCCGGAGATGGCAATCTGCATCCCTTTATCATGAAATCTGATGATGAGGACGGAAAAATCTCTGATGAATTTTATAAATTCAAGCGGAAGATGTACGAGGCGGCCATCAGTATGGGTGGAACTATTACCGGCGAACACGGAGTAGGCCTTATGCGCAAAAAGGAGCTAAAACTTCAGTATACGGAAAGAGAATTGGAAATCATGAAGAGTATCAAACGCGCTTTTGATCCTCAAAACATACTCAGTCCTGGCAAAATCTTTGAAATGGAAAAGCGATAAAACTTCAGAAATAGCTGATATGGAGAATATTCAAAATAATTAAGATAAGAGCAGCGAGTATAATAAGTACTGGAGGTATGAGAAATGTCTTTTAAGCGGTTTTCAGGAATTTTTGGGGTAGCCTCGGTCTGGCTCACCACTCACTTCGGGGGAGGATTTGCCTCCGGCCGACAGATCATTGATTTTTATGCCAATCACGGCTGGTATGCTGTATTTATGCCTGTAATTGCCATGGCATTGCAGGCCTGGGTTATGTATTATGTCTGGATGTACGCCGGGGCTTCGCGCACTTTCGAATATGGAAGCTGGGCCAGAGGTTTTTACAAACCCTGGCAGAAGGCAGCTGTGCCTTTATTTGAAATTTCCTATGTAATACTTCTTCTGGTGGCGACTTCAGTGGCTTTTGCCACTGGAGGTGCGACCGTCAGAGACATGCTGGGCACTCCCTATATCTTAAATACTATATTGATTGCTATAGCGATTTTTCTCCTGACTATAAAGGGAGCTAAGGCTATACGGGGTGCTTCTTCCTTAATTGCGGTAATTGTCATGACAGGTCTGGTGGTTATTTACGGCACCAATGTTGTAGTTGATTTCGAAGAAATAATGATGGTGGTGGGAGAGGGAACCACTGATACCGGACTTTTCCCGGCCGCCTGGAGTATGCTGCTTTATCTGGGATTTCAAATCCTGTGTGTGGGAGGATATGTTGCGGTAGCCCAACCTGTAAAGAGCAGAAAAGATGCCCGGCTGGTGGCCATTCTAGCTTTTCTTGGCAATGGATTGATAATAACTTTGACAAGCCTGGGGATTATGACCCATTACCCTGATATACTGCCGGTCGAAGTCCCCTCAATATATGTAGCAGCTGAGGGAATAGGCGGAAGTTTTGCCCCCTGGGTTGTATCTCTATTGATTCTGCTGGGAGTATTTACCACCGGCGTTAATCTTGTTTATGGAGGCGCCAAAAGAATTGTCGCCTTCTGGGTAAGTGAGACGGCCGAAATTGAAAGGCGCAAGATGATTTTAAGCGCTGGAATTTATGTAATTTTAACCTGGATAATAGCTCTGGCCGGACTGCTGCCCCTGATTCAGGTTGGTTACGGTTATCTGGGATATGTAGGATTATTTCTGGTGGCTCTGCCAGCAATCGCAATTGGCCTGAAAAATTCCGGGAACTGGAATTTTGATCAGGATGAGGATGGAACCCCGACAGAATAAGCAGAAATTTTAATTTCTGAAAGAGTTGATTTGACCGGCAAATTCCAAAAAAAAACAGGGCCAGCTTTTAACAGCTGGCCCCTTTCTTTATTTACACAGAAAAATATAAGTTCGGCCCAAAACCAGAAACAAATCAGGTCTTATCTTCCGCCTTCTCGGTTCCAGGACTTAAAAGCCCCATGGCCATCTTGGCCAGAACTATAGCCAGAATGAATAGTATAACTGCCATGATTCCCAGAATGTAATTAGCATCCAGAAAATTATCGCGGGCTACAAATACCAGGGCTGTTAGAGTGACTGCAAACATGAAGATCATCGGTATTATAACGTGGGTGTTTTTAATACCCCGTCCTGCAAGCCAGACAGCCAGTGAAAGCAGAGCCAGAGCTGCCAGAAGCTGATTGGCCGAACCGAATATAGGCCAGATGGCATCCCAGGCGCCCGAGAGACCAAGAGCTGCGGAAAAGAGTACTGTTACGAAAGTTGCGAAGTACATGTTGCCCAGCAGGCCGGTTTTTTGTCCGCTCACTTCATCTTCTTCGGGCACGAAATATTCCTGGAAAATAAATCTGGCCAGTCTGGTGGCTGTATCAAGGGTGGTCATGGCGAAAGCAGCCACTGTCAGAGAGCCAAAGATTATTCCTATTTCGGTGGGAATACCGAAATTACTTAAAAACCCGCCTACACCGTGGGCAAATAACAGGACCGGACCGCCTTCTGCCAGAAGCTCGGAGGCCTGTCCACCGGTTATGATCGCCGCTGCTATTAAAGCGATAACTGCCAGAAAACCTTCAATAAGCATGGATCCAAAGCCGATCATTTTGGTGTCTTTTTCTTTGTTTAACTGTTTAGCAGTAGTCCCGGAAGATACGAGCGAGTGAAAGCCAGAAATTGCGCCGCAGGCCACCGTCACAAAAAGAATGGGGAACATAAAACCGAGCTCTGTCTGGAAGGATGTGTAGCTGGAAATTTCCATGCTGGGTCTGCCGATTAAAATACCTATGAAAGAACCAATAAGAATGCCGTAGAGCAGAAAGGAGTTTAGATAATCACGAGGCTGCAGCAGCACCCAGACAGGAGTTACAGAAGCTATAAAAATGTAAGCTACGAAGATCCACATCCAGGTGTTTGCTCCCAGGCTGATAGGGAAGTTGACTCCAATATATATACAGAATAAAAGCAGTCCAACACCTATCACTGATAGAGCAGGAAGAGAAAGATTGCTTCTCTTTCTGACCAGTCCGAAACCCACGGCCAGAATTATAAACAGTACTGAAGCTGTAGCAGCTTCCGGTGTGCTGACAAAGGCACCGGCAGTTACGTTCATAAATGCTGCTATTACCAGCACCAGAGTAAGCCAGGCAAAGATACTGAAAAGCTGCTTGCCGGAACGACCGATATTAGCATCTATCACCTGGGCGATGGAGCGGCCTCCATGGCGGACAGAACTGAAAATTGAGCCCATATCGTGTACTGCCCCTATAAATATGCTGCCCAGGATTATCCAGGCAAATACCGGCAGCCAGCCAAATGTGGAGGCGGTTACCGGACCTATGATGGGAGCTGCCCCTGCTATCGAGGCGAAGTGATGTCCCAGGAGAATTGGTTTTTTGGCGGGAACGTAATCGACACCATCTTGTTTCTTATGAGCCGGGGTCAGCCTGTCGTTGTCCACGCCCCATTTACGGGCAAGACTTTTGGCATAGGTCATATAGGCCACCAAAAAACTGGCAAGAGCGACCAGAATTAGGACTGATGAGTTCAAAATACTTACCCCCTCTAGGTAATTAATAGTAATTAATTAAAGGAGCCAATATAAATTCAAATAAAACCCTACGTGTCATTATATACCAATCAGCTTTAAAATTCAAGAAACAAAATTCTTCTTATGAACAATTTTCAAAAATAACCAAAATCAGCTGCAGGAGGAGAAACTTCATCAGGCGTAGAATTATCAAATGAGACCGAATAAATTTACGGGAGGAATTAATTTATGAGGGGATCAAAATGCTAATTTATAATGAAGGAGAAGATGAAAGTTATAAACCGGCTCTGCAGAGGGCCAAGAAAGAGTTTGCAAACAGCGAACCTGAAGAAATAGCAGAAAGAACAGGGCTGGAATACGAAAAAAATAAACAGAGATTTATCATTAATTCTTTTGATCAGCCCTACTCGGTTTACTATCCCGGCGGTGATATCGATGATTCCCAGGCTGAAATCCCTGTAAATCGCGGTATGGAGATAATATTTTTGCACTATCTGCTCAATGGCAATGACTGTCCCCCCAGCGGCAAATTGATGACGATGAAAGAGCTGCCTGATGGAGCTCCTTATGCCGGTCCCTTTCACAGGCAGGCCATAAAACCTCTGAAAGAAATTATGGGAGAGGATCCCTCAGCTCTAAAAAAAGCTGCTGTTGAGCTCGGAGCAGAATTCATGGATAGAGCAGATCTCAGTTTTGAACTCTTTCCGCTCCCTCGTGTACCTATTATTTATCTGCTCTGGCAGGGAGATGAAGAAGTTACAGGTGGCGCCAATCTGGTTTTCGATTCCTCCATAATTATCAAGCTGCATACGGAGGATATTGCTGTAATCGGAGAATATACCACCAGCTTACTTCTGAAAAAAGCCGAGGGAAATATGGTTTGACTTTCTTTGACCTTTATTGTAAAATTGGAGGTGAGGATAATCGTTAAAAAATCCATTTAGTTTATGTTGCGAGGTGATAGCATTATGAAAATGGATGACTTCACCCATAGAGTCCAGCAGCTGCTTTCGGAAGCTCAGCAGGTGGCTATGGATAATAACAATCAGGAGATTCATCCTGCTCATCTTTTCAACGCCATGCTTCAGGAGAGAGACGGAGTGATTGAACCGATCCTGAAAGAACTGCAGGTAGACCTTGAGGAGCTGCGCAAAGGATGTCAGGATTCAATATCCAGCCTGCCCCGGATTTATGATGGCAGCAGCGGCAGGGTCTATATGTCGGGAGAGATGAATCAGGTTATGTATCAGGCCAGGCAGGAATCTCAGCAGCTTGAGGATGATTATATCTCCTCCGAACATCTGCTGCTGGGCCTGATCGGAACGGATAATCAGGTTGCTGAAATGTTTGACGGCAGAAATATTTCTCGACAGGATATTTTAGAGATAATAGAGGAGCTCAGAGCTGGAGCCAGCGCTGATAGTCCTGGCGCTGAAGATCAATACCAGGTACTAGACCAATACACCATCGATCTGACCGAAATGGCCCAAGCGGGCGATCTTGATCCGGTAATAGGTCGGGATGAAAGAATCAGAAGAGTGATGCAGGTGCTTTCCAGACGGCGCAAAAATAATCCCGTATTGATTGGGGAGCCAGGTGTCGGGAAAACAGCTATAGCTGAAGGGCTGGCTCAGCGCATAGTCACGGGCGATGTGCCCGAGGTGCTGAAAAACAAAAAGATCATCCAGCTCGATATGGGGTCTTTGATAGCTGGAGCAAAATATCGCGGTGAATTTGAAGATCGGTTGAAATCGGTCTTAAAGGAGATAAAATCTGCCCGGGGTAAAATAATAGTCTTTATAGATGAAATTCATACCATCGTGGGAGCGGGGGCCAGCGAAGGAGCTGTCGATGCTTCCAATCTCATGAAACCGGCTCTGGCCAGGGGAGAAATACAATGTGTAGGCGCCACTACTCTGGACGAGTACCGCGAGCATATTGAGCAGGATGCCGCTCTGGAGAGAAGACTGCAGCCTGTAAAAATTTCAGAACCCTCGATTCCAGACACCATTTCTATTCTGAGAGGCCTCAAAGAAAAGTATGAGATCCATCATGGAGTCAGAATCAAAGACAGCGCTCTGGAGGCTGCTGCCAAACTCTCTGACCGTTATCTCACAGAGAGATTTCAACCTGACAAAGCCATTGATCTGGTTGATGAAGCTTCCGCCAAGGTAAAGATAGATATAGATTCGATGCCGCTGGAAATTGATGAACTCAATCGGCGGCTTAGACGCCTGGAAACTGAAAGAGAGATGCTAAAAAATGAAGAGGATATCGAAGAGGTCAAGGATGAGCTGGCTGAGCTGGATGAGGAGATTGAAGAGTTGAAAGCAAAAAGAGATCCGCTCCTTGAAAACTGGAATCAGGAAAAGAAGCTGGTTGAGAAAAGAAAGGAGCTCAAGGAAGAAATAGACAGAATTGAACATGAAGCTGAAAAGGCTGAAAGAGAGGCTGAATACGAAAAGGCTGCCCGGCTTCGTTACGGCAGGCTCAACGAATTGGAAGATGAACTGGAAAAAATGTCTCAACAGATTGATGAACAGTCAGATAATCGCGAAATGATCAGAGAAGAGGTTACTAGAGAGGATATTGCTGAAATAGTGGCTTCCTGGACGGATATTCCCGTGCAAAAATTGCTGCAGTCAGAAAAAGAAAAATTAATCAGAATGGAAGAGGAAATTTCCAGCAGAGTTGTAGGGCAGAATGAAGCCATTAGTGCTGTCAGCAATTCAATCAGACGATCACGAACGGGTCTGCAGTCGCGCGAGAGTCCTCTGGGCACATTCATGTTCATGGGGCCTACCGGTGTAGGCAAAACTGAACTGGCCAAAACCCTGGCGGCCCAGCTTTTCGACGATGAGAAAAATATGATCAGGTTCGATATGTCCGAGTATATGGAGAGGCATTCGGTTGCCAAACTTATAGGCTCTCCTCCCGGCTATGTCGGTTACGATGAGGGGGGACAGCTTACCGAGCAGGTCAGGCGCCAGCCCTATTCAGTTATTCTGCTGGATGAGATTGAAAAAGCTCACCCTGATGTATTCAACATTCTGCTGCAGATTTTCGATGATGGTATATTGACTGATAGCCAGGGGAAAGAGGTTGATTTTCGCAACACCATCATAATCATGACTTCCAATGTGGGTTCGCAGTATATTCAGGACCTTCAGGAAGAAGAAGAGATCGAAGAAAGAGTCAATGAAGCTCTCAAACAGCAGTTCCGCCCTGAATTTCTTAATAGAATTGATGATAAAATCATCTTCCATAATCTCACCAAAAAGCATCTCCGTAAGATAGTCGATATCAAAATAAATGAGCTGGCTGAACAGGTGGCAGAAGAGCAGGAGCTCGAGCTTCAAATAGCAGACAGGGCTCGCGATATGCTGGCAGAGCTGGGATATGACCCAGCATATGGCGCCCGTCCTCTTGAGAGAGTAATTCAAAGCGAAATAAAGGATAAACTGGCCTTGAAGCTGCTTGAAAGAGATGCAGATGCAGCCAGGAAGGTCAATATAGATTACTCGGAAACAGAAAAGGAGTTCACAATAACAATTAACCAGGATGAAAATTCAGCAGCTTAATCTTAACTAAATTTTGGGATTTATTTTTGAAACTTAGAGGTTTGTTTTTCCACAAGAAACTCCCAGTATTTTTTAGGCATCAGACTCTGCTGGAGCTCAAGGTTTTTGCGTTCTTCAATAGCTATAGCGTCGAAAAAGCTCCGCCAGAGCTGCTGGTAATTCTGTTCGCCGGCAGCATAATCATCGCGATCGGGAGTTGGTATGCTGCTGCTGTCCAAAAGCTCCCATTTACCCTGTGAAAAGGCGGCAGCTATGTCTCTGCTCCGATCATGTATAATTCCGCTTTCTGTAGACAATCTGTCGGCAAAATGAGGGGCTATCAGGCCGGTTATGTTATAATCCGGTCGAAAGGGCCCATAAAAAGAATTACTATCCATCTCACGAAATCTCAATAGCCCTTTAAATCTATGTGCTTCACTCCTCACTTTGCCGGCAGCTTTTTTTACTTTTTTTACACTTTCGTCTTCCCAGTTATCTCTGATATTATCTTCCAGAACAAAACTCAGCCGCAAATAATCATAAATACATAATTCTATGTTTTGCAGTTCGGACAGATAAGCATGATAAATTTCATCGTAGCATTTTTTGGGCAGTTCTTCTCTGATGCCCTGCTGGACTCTTTCAGCTATCTCTTCGTCGGAGGATATTTCGATCTCTTCTGCAAAGAGAGAGGGCTGGTATTCTTTTTTTCTGATAATTCTGGAGGGCTTTTCATCACTGTGAAATGCTCGATAAAGGCAGGTTAAAAACCCGGAAAAGGAACCATCATAGATATAACTGTACAGAAAAATCACCTCCAATTATTTAATTCTGGCTGCCGTCATTTTTCAAATAATGAGAGTTGTTCTGGAGAATTACTTTTGACTGCTCCATTCAATCTCTTTTCTATCAGTTCTTTTTTGAAGGGGATGCCTGCATAATATTTACCGCGGCAGGTTATAAAATATTTTGCCCTTTTGATCACAGGACCTATATCCCTGAGCTGCTGAAAACTCACAGCACCCTGGCGGCGAGCAGCAATTATACGACGGGCAGATTTGGGGCCGATGCCGGGAACTCGAATTAGCTCTCCATAATCAGCCTTATTTATTTCCAGAGGGAATTTATCGATGTTTTTTAAGGCCCAGCTGCATTTAGGATCCAGGCGGCGGTCGAGGTTAGGGTTGTCTTTATTCAGCAGTTCGCCGGCGGAAAAATTATAGCGTCGGATCAACCAATCGGCCTGATAAAGCCTGTGCTCGCGAAGAAGAGGAGGCTCTTCGATTTTTTTCAACCTGTCATTCTGGCTGACAGGCATATAGGCCGAGTAATAAACCCTTTTCAGATTCATATTGTCATATAAACTTTCGGACAGCCTGATGATTTCGAAATCAGGCTCATCAGTGGCTCCAACTATAAGCTGTGTGCTCTGGCCGGCCGGAACGAAACCGGGAGCGCTGCTGTATTTTTTTCTCTCTTCCCGGTTTTTTTCAATATCGTTTCCGATATCTTTCATAGAAGAAAGAATTTCATCCTCGTTCTTATCCGGGGCCAGCAGATTGAAGCTTTCGCGGGAAGGCAGTTCAATATTCAGACTGATTCTATCCGCTAGCAGCCCTGCTTTTTCTATCAGGCGATAATCAGCTCCGGGTATGGCTTTGAGGTGAATATATCCTCCAAAATTGTAATCTTCTCTGAGTATTTTAACCGCCTGACAGATTTGAGCCATGGTGTAATCGGGACTTTTTTCGATAGCAGAACTGAGGAATAATCCCTCAATATAATTGCGCTTGTAAAAATTGATGGTAAGTTCTGCAAGCTCGTCAGGAGTCAATGAAATTCGAGGACGATCGTTGCTGCTTCTATTCACACAATATACGCAGTCATAGATACAGCGATTTGTGTATAGTATTTTGAGTAGAGATATGCAGCGGCCGTCTTCCGACCAGCTGTGACATATACCGCTGCTTTGTGCGCTGCCGAGCCTATCCTTTCCCGAATTTTTATTACGGGAGCTGCCGCTGGAAGAACAGGAGGCATCGTATTTTGCTGACCGGGTTAATATTTTGAGCTTTTCTTTTATATCCATATTTTAACAGCTCCTCGCAGATTATTAGCAGAGGTCTATATTAATTTTATCATACACCTGTTTGCTTATCAAAATTTCTGGTGAGATGGAAAATTGCAAAAAATTTTTGGCGGGAAATTTAATGGTATTCGGGAGGATGATATTATCTCAGAAGTAAAACTCAAAAAATACAGATGGATAATTTATCTGCTGCTGAGCTTTTCGTTTTTAATCGCATTTTTTCATCGCTATGCCATCGGGGTTGTCTCAAATCTCCTGGCCGGAGATTTGAATTTGACAGCTACTCAGCTGGGCATGCTATCATCACTATATTTTTATGCATATGGCATTTTACAGGTGCCGGTGGGAATCGGAACCGACAAATTTGGAGTCAGAAAGTTAACAACTGGTGGCATGATTTCCATCGGTCTGGGCAGCCTGCTCTTTGCTCTTGCCCGGGGAGCTCTTACCATATATGCAGGTAGATTGCTGATAGGAATAGGGTCTGCAGTGTTTTTTATTTCCACCATAAAAACTATTTCTGTCTGGTTTCCTCCAGAAGAGTACACAAAATTGCTGGGCTGGACTTCTCTGATCGGCAATCTGGGAGCTCTGCTGGCAGCCGCTCCTTTTTCTCTGCTTTTATCCCTTCTGGACTGGCGCAGTTCATATTTTTTATTTGCCGGCATTTCTGCCCTCATGGCTTTCTTTATCTGGTATTATGTACGCGATAATCCCCGGCAGCTTGGTCTTGAGCCCGAATATGCTGTTGAAGAAGAGGAGAGAAACCTGAAAAGAATTATAATAGATATGAAAAAAATTATTAGAAGCAGTCAATTCTGGCAGTACTTTTTTATAGCCATGGTGATCCTGGGAAGCTTTATGAGTTTATCAGGTATGTGGCTGGTTCCCTATCTCACCCATATTTATGAATTCAGCCGAAATTTTGCAGCGGCACTGGTTATGGTTATAACAGGCGGCATGCTGATAGGATCAGCTTTTTTAGGAAGAGTAGAA
This sequence comes from Halarsenatibacter silvermanii, assembly GCF_900103135.1. Lineage (NCBI taxonomy): Bacteria > Bacillati > Bacillota > Clostridia > Halanaerobiales > Halarsenatibacteraceae > Halarsenatibacter > Halarsenatibacter silvermanii. The sequence continues at coordinate 44,264 of NZ_FNGO01000018.1, forward strand.
GATCGAATGGAAAGCAGAGTCAGGATGATCAGGACGGCTGTCATAATAAATATTCTTGCCTGGATATATATTGTCATAATAGAACAGGGAAATCCGTCTTTCTTGATTCTGATGATTATTCTATTTATTCTGGGGGGAGTAGGAGTTTTTCCCATGACTTCATTTGCCAATATCAAAAAAATGTTTCCCCGGCTAAAAGGCAGCGCTACCGGCCTGATGAATATTTCGCCTTTTCTGGGCACAATTATATTTAACACCCTCATAGGCTGGAGGCTGGATACTACCTGGCAGGGAGAATTTATAGAAGATTCGCGCTTATATACTCTCCAGGGTTATCAGCAGGGATTTATTATCATCCTGATGTTTTTGATTTTAGCTCTGGCAGCCAGCCTGAGGCTCAAGAAAATAAAATAGTATTAATAATATTATGAATTAAATTTCCGGTCTTGACATTCTTTGACCTTCTGGTATAATTATGAGTGAAGAAAGGTCAGAGATAGTAAAAGTAGTAGATATAAATTATCACAACAAGGAGGTGTTCGATATGTTTGATCTCGTTCCTTTTGGAAGCAGAAGCAGAAAAAATCGGCGAAGTTCCAGTCCAGCTGAGAGGTTTATGGACGATTTCATGAGTGATACCATGGATATGTTCCGAAGCAGCTTCAAAACTGATGTAATAGAAAAAGATGATGAATTTGTAATTGAAGCCGAACTGCCCGGTATGGAAAGAGATGATATAGAGATCGAACTTCAGGATGACGTGCTCATCATAAGAGCTGAGCAGGAAGCTGAAGAAGAGAAAAAGGAAGAGGATTATATCAGAAGAGAGAGGAGAACTGGAAGATTCCAGCGTTCTTTCCAGATAGATAATATAGAGGAGGATGAAATAACCGCGGAATTTGAAAACGGAGTTCTTACTGTCTGCCTGCCCAAGGAAGAGCCGGTAGAAACTGAGAGACGCACAATTGACATTGAATAATCAGGTGGACTAAGGCTCCCGTCTCAGCCCCTTTTTCAGGCTGAGTCACGGGAGAATTTTGTTTTTACAGCCATCTAGTTTTGAGATTGCTGGAGTTCATCGAATTTTTCCATGATAAAACCGCTGTAAGCTGATCCCGGCCCCCCGTTTAAAAGCATAATAACAGAGCACGTCTCAGCTATCTCGTTTCTCGTAGCTCCTCGCTCGATCGCCTCCTGAAGATTTTTAACAATACAATATTTACACTGCTTGACAGCCGCGGCCCCCAGGGCAATAAGGGATTTTTGTTTGGCACTCAAAGCTCCTTCACTATGTACATTTTCGGCGAAATCGCGAAAGTCTTTCATTTCCTCGGATATTTCTTCGCCAAGTTTCTCATGACCTGATTCCAGCTCTGCCAGCAGCTCATCTGCTTTTGGCATTTAAAAGCCCTCCTTTTTAAATTATTTTATAATTTTAATGCTTTTTTTCTTCAATAACCTCTTTGATTTTCTCTATCTGCGATTGAATGCGGTTTAGTTCAATTTTGTACTCTTCGCGAGTGGTGCCCGGTATATGCCTGCCCGTTTGTTTGAGCACGAATTTACGCTCCTCTTCTATCTCTTCATATTTTTCCTGCTTTTCATTTAGTAGTTCTTCCAGTTCATCCAGGGTGTTCTTTTGCAGCTCTTCTTTTTCCATCTTTTTTATACCCCCCATCTGCAGGTTTTTTACACAGAAAACATGATAATATAAAAAAGAACTTTTTTCATGTAATTATTTTACCAGTATATATTGGAGGTTCAATTGACAGCCTTAAATATTTCTGCTATACTGCTTGTAACCTGAAAAATCAAATATACCTGTTCCATCCTTTAAACTGGTCCAGCGAGGCCGGCAAGGAATCCATGGGAAGATTATACCATGCCTTTCTGCCGGTCTTCGGCGGAAGGGCTTTTTGTAATTTGAAATGTTACATTGGCCAGGAAGTTTAGGACGGCAGAGATTTTCAGATCTGAAAAGAATATAGGAGGGGTATCCTTTGGAACTGCAGGAAAAAAAGAGATTGAATGATGCTGAAGAAATAAGAAGAGCTTTGACCCGCATCTCACACGAGATTGTCGAAAAAAACAAAGGCCTGGATGATGTAGTCGTGATTGGCATCAGAACCCGTGGGGTGCCGCTGGGAAATCGAATTGCTGATAATTTGCGTGAGATAGAGGATGAAGAAGTTGACAACGGAGCCCTGGATATTACGCTTTATCGTGATGATTTAACTCAAATAGCCCCTCAACCTATCGTCCATAAAACTGAAATACCTTTTAATATTAACGATAAGAAGATAATTCTGGTGGATGATGTTATTTATACTGGAAGAACAGTCAGGGCGGCTTTGGATGCGCTGATGGATCTGGGACGCCCTCAAAATGTTCAGCTGGCAGTTCTGGTCGACAGAGGTCATAGAGAACTGCCGATCAAACCTGATTTCGTGGGAGAAAACATCCCCACCTCCCGCAAAGAGGTAGTTGATGTAATGGTTGAAGAAGTCGATGGTGAGGACTCCATAATTCTAAAAAAATATGATCAAGAAGTTGAAATTTAAATTTTTCCCGGCTTAACAGGCCGGGTTTATTAATGCGCGGTTTGCTGAGCAGGATATAATCGCGCTTGCAGGCATTACATATTCTGTAGGTGGACTTAATTATATTATTTATTTTGATTGACTCAAAAATTATAGGGGGAGTTGCAATGAGCAATAAGGAGAGCGAGGCTATCAGAGACGCGGACAAACTCAAACTTTCACAGGAGATTTTTGTAGGATTTCAGCACACCCTGGCTATGTTTGGCGCAACTATTCTGGTTCCAATTTTAACAGGCCTGCATGTTTCAGTGGCTTTATTTACCAGCGGCCTGGGGACTCTGGTTTTTCATTATTTGACAGGTAAAAAAGTGCCTGCTTATCTGGGCTCGTCTTTTGCCTTTATAGCTCCGATCAGCGTGGTCATTTCCAATGCAGGAGGGATTCCGGCTGCTCAGGGAGGTATCATCGTAACAGGTATAGTTTATGCAATTGTATCCTGGCTAATTTATAAGCTGGGCCCGGAAAATATCCGCAGAGTCTTTCCGCCTATAGTGACAGGTCCCATAATTATGGTTATCGGACTTTATTTGGCTGATGTTGCCATAGATCAGGCCTCGGGCAATGTATGGGTGGCTGCAGCAGCTCTGATTGGGGCTACCATTTCGGCCGTTTATGGACGCGGATTTTTCAAAATAATTCCGGTAATTACCGGACTTGTAGTCGGTTATCTGGCAGCCCTGGCAGCAGGTATAGTTGACTTCACCCCGGTAATGGAGGCCGGCTGGGTGGGCCTTCCGCAATTTACTGTACCTGCTTTTGAAATAAACGCAATATCTATTATTGCTCCGGTTGCAGTTGTATCTATAATAGAACATGTCGGAGATATACTGGCGATAAGTGAAACAATAGGAAAAGGTAGAGAACTGGTAGTGGATCCTGGCTTGAATAAAACTATGATCGGAGATGGTGTAGCGACGATATTAGCGGGAATCTTTGGGGGACCTCCCAATACGACTTATGGAGAGAACACAGGAGTTCTGGCTCTTACCAAAGTTTTTGATTCGAAAGTGATGAGGATAGGAGCAGTTTTTGCAGTAATGCTCTCCCTGGTGCCCAAATTTGGCGAGCTGATTCAAACCATACCTGAGCCTGTTATAGGAGGAATTTCCATACTGCTCTTCGGTATGATAGCTTCAGTGGGTATCAGAACTTTGATCGAGTCAGGTTCAGATTTAAAACGCTCGCGCAATTTAATAATAGTCAGTGTTATTCTGGTGCTGGGACTGGGCGGTGCAGTGATAGAACTGGGAGAGATGGAATTTTCGGGTATGGCTCTGGCTGCTGTGGTAGGTATCGTTCTCAATCTGGTTCTCCCGCGGGAAACTGATAAATTATTAAACGATAAAAGAGAACAGAATTAGGAAATAATCTCTAAGAAAAAAATCGTCAGATGGCAAAAAATGAGCGATAAAAAAATCCGGCCCGAGCGGGCCGGATTTCGTGCTTTTCTCAGGAATAAAGCATCAATTACAACAAGGACAGCGTCCTGTTAGCATTTGATGTAAGATGAAGTATTATATCTGGGGCCGCCAGGGTGCAGGCCTCCCCTGTAAAGATTATCCAGCTTTTTTTCATTCATGATAATGCCTTTCTTGACGCATTCACGCAAAAATTCTTCAATGTCCTGCTTGAGATCTTCTTTATCCTCGTCTTCGCCGGGCCGGTGAGAAAAACGCTTTCTGAATTCTCTTCTGACATAGCTTTTGAATTTAGGTGATGGATAGGAGAAGTGGTTTTTTTCATCTATAGAGATTTTCGTGCGACCCTTTCTCACCCTTATCGTAACCTCGGGAATTTCCTCTTTAGCCACACTGACTCACCTCTCATCATAAATTTATGTCGGGCGGAGCCCGATAAAAGTTTCTGACTGGAGTCTTACCCTATTCTGTCTATATTATAGGAAAAATATGATGAGAATACAACAGTCTTAAAAGCGTGATATAAAATTGTAATCAAAAATTATTATTGTTATAATGGTTTCTGAAAGATGTCCTGTAAAGACATGCCTGATGACTTTAACTGGGGGGGCAGAATAATGGTTGCAGACCAGTTATCAGAGGAGGCGGTCGAGCTAGTAGTTGGAGCTTATAAAAATTACAGACATCTTACAGTCCTGAAGCCTGAAGGAAGAGTTCTGAGATTTGTGGCCGGCACGGAAGTTTTTGCTCCAGAAGATGAAGAGAAGGCTCAAAGCTTTAAAAGAGTCATGGAAAATGAGCTTTTAAATGAAGGTTACATGAAAAAGGGGCAGGAGGATACGATAAATTTAACTCAGAAAGGCTGTGAAGCTGCTGAAAATTTGATTAAACTTGAAGGAGAAGGAGCTGAATCAAGAGTCTAAATCAAGAGTCTAATTAAATAGGGTTTCGGAACGATTCAGGCACAAAAAATCCAGTTCAATAGAACAAAGCCACTTTGTGCGAAGTGGCCTGATCGTTGATATATGATGGCGGAGGGAGGGGGATTTGAACCCCCACACCATAACGGCTTCACCGGATTTCAAGTCCGGCCCCTTACCAGATTCGGACATCCCTCCATATTTTCACCTGCACATAAAATTCTACTACAAATGTTATCCACTGTCAACCCCGGGATAATCGAAGTTTGAGTTAATTAGTTGTGGGTAGTACAATATTCATACTAAATCTACTCAAGGGGAAGAAATATAAATTGAGGTCTCACACATTTAAATATGCTGACTTTGATTTCCTTTTTGAAAGTTAGCTGAAAAACGGCAATTTAGACACAGAAGCCCCTGCTAATTAAAGGAACGGTTCCAGTCCGATTAAAGCGCTATTTTACACCGGACTACCCGGTACATTCCTGCATATATCTTTCAGAAATCGATAAGCAGCTCCTTTTGCTGGTTCACTGGTCATCTTAAAAAACAGATCCTCTGAAGGTTTCTGGTTCTGTTTAAGGCTTTTGTAAGCTTTTTGACTGGAAACCCCCTCTGGATTTTGTTCTTGTTCCTCTTGCAAAAGCAGCTCTTCCAGCTCACCGCTTTCATATGCTATTATCACCCGGGAGATATTCTG
>NZ_FNGO01000019.1 GCF_900103135.1 Halarsenatibacter silvermanii
TTTTACATTGATCACGGAAAAATCTTCTCCTCTATCAGCTGATAGCGCCATCTCTGTATTTTTTGGACAGGGAATAATATCATCTTGCTTTACTTCAGCTTCTTCATCTCCTATAGCAATGGTGCCTCGCCCTGAAACTACATAAAAGAAAACATTAACCGGCACGGAATGAGATGGCACCTCATCCCCTGGTTTTAAAACTAAATTCATTATCTGAACATCTTCGTTTTTGTGAAGCTGTTTGGCAGTTACGCCTCTTTTGTTGGTTATTCCTTCGATCTCATCCATTTTAATTACTTCCATTAATTTTACCTCCCAGGATAAATTTTATACTTCTGACTGAATCACAATTCAATTATATAATTTTTGCTGGATAAAATCTGTGACATTAATCACACCGCTTAAATAAATCAAAGAATATAAATTTCAGTTTGACAAAGGAGATGATTTATTATGATACTAGATCTGTGGAGAAATTCTCACTGTCAGATGCAGTTAATTTCAACATTGAATATATTTATTGACAGACAGATATTATTTTTGATACTTTATGAGTGAAAGATCATTCATAAGAAAGGGGTGGAGGGGATGTCCTCGGATAAAAAGGATATTATTCTGAAGGCGGCAGTAGATATATTTGCAAGGGAGGGGTTTTACAATACAAATACCGCCCTCATAACAGAAAAAGCGGGCGTGGCCGTCGGTACTATCTATAATTATTTTGACAGCAAAGATGCCATACTGGAGGAGATCTTTGCTAAAGAACTGGAAGATCGTCTGCAATCCCTGGAGAAATTATCCGCCAGGTCCGATCTGGCTGCCATGGAAAAGCTGGAGGAATTTTTATTTCATCATTTTGCTCGCATCAAAAATAATCCCAGTCTGGGCAGGGTGCTGGTACGAGAAAGAGAATTTCCACGCAAAAAGTCTGAAGCGATAAGAAAGTATTTTTACAGTATACCTCAAAAGATCGAAAAACTGCTCGTAGAAATAGAAAATGAAAGCGAGATCGAAATTGAAAATCCCGAAATATCAGCTGCCATAATTTTCGGTTCAATTCAGGGAATCATGGACAATGCCCTGCGCAGTGATAACCTGGATTCGCTTGACAATGCTCACAGTGTCCTGACTTCACTGCTTAAAAAAGGTATAAAAAAATAAGGATCTTCTCCATAACAGTTGTTGTGATACTTTAAGATCGGCTTAATAATGTATATTACTGGAAGCTGTAAAACGAAGTGATACTTGAGATTTTTCGCAATCCCGGTCAGTTACCTGGCCAAAAATTAAACTTAGGCAGAGAAAAATTTCTCGTGAACAGAGTTTTATAGCTTCCAATTAAAAGAGTGATTGCACTGCATAAAGTCAATTTCATAATATATCGAAAATATAATCGCCTTCATAGCAAGGATCATATCAATCAAGTTGTCAGTAAAATTGCTTTTCGCAGTGCAATCACTTAGTTCCTGGAAAAATTAGCTGTCGGATAGAAATTGAAGGCAGATGAGATTGTTTGTACCTGTTTAAACTGAGTCACCCGAAAGCTTCACACACCCTCTCTGAGCTCAATAACTTCAACAATGTTTTTACTGCCTGCTATATGGTATGAAACTGTCCTGGCGCACTAAAGAAGATTCATTTTTTATTCTTTTATGAGCTCACAGCTGGTTTCCTGCTCGGCGGCTACGGAGTTGCTGGCCGAACAGTATTTTTCGTGGGAGAGGCTGACGGCCTGCTCCAGGTCCTTCTGGCTCATATTGCTGCCGGTTACCCTCACATCTATTTCTATCTTATCAAATTTGCGCGGATAATCATCAGCTCTCTCACCGGAAATTGCTATCTCCACGTCCTCGATATCAGCCTGTTTTTTGTCGAGTATTTTGACTATATCTATCCCCATACAGCCGGCTATTCCGTGCAGAAGAAGCTCTAGCGGGCTCACTCCCCGATTCTCTCCACCAGCCTCACGCGAAGCGTCTGTGACTACCTCATGACCAGAATCTCCCAGACCGGTAAAACACAGTCCACCCTGCCATTCAGATTTAATCTGCATATTTAATTCCTCCTCATTTATGATAGGGTTCGTTTGACTTTATTTTGAAGGCTCTGTAAAGCTGTTCAAGAAGAATCAATCTGATCATCTGGTGTGTAAAAGTCATGCGCGATAGCGCGAGGGAATAATCTACGCTGTCGAGAACTTCCTCGGAGAGCCCGAGCGATCCTCCAATCAGGAAATTCAAACTGCTGTGACCCTTGACCTGCAGGTTATTTATGGACTTGGCCAGTCCTTCCGAGGTCATCGGCTTACCCCGGGCATCAAGCGCTATATCATAACCTCTCTCAGGCAGTTTTTCCAGCAACCTTTCGCCTTCTTTTTTCTTGATGATATCGCCGGCATTTTTTTCATTTTTGCCGGCCATGCTCGCTTCTTTGACTTCTATTATGTTCAAATTACAGTATGATGATAACCTTTGAGTATATTCATTAATGCCTTGAACAATATAATCCTCTTTTATTTTTCCCACGGCAATAACATTTATCTCCATCATCTCAGTCTACGATACCTCCTCTACAATCCGTCCGGTAATGATGGATTTCTTCTGCTTCTTTCCGTGAAGCACAGGCTAAAACTACGTCTTCTCCTACCTCCCAGCCGGCTTCTCGCAGAGAATTCTTTACTGAAATATAGGCGAGCTCCGGTCTATTATTCTCCTCGCTCAAATGGGAGAGAACGATCACAGGTTTCCTGTCCCCATCAAAAGAGAGCAGCTGCGGCAAAAGCCTGGCCGCTTCCATATTGGAAAGATGTCCTCTCTGGCCTCTGATTCTCCTCTTGAGAAAATCGGGGTAACTCCCCGTTCGCAGCAGATCTTCATCATGATTGGCTTCCAGGACCAGCAGATCCAGCCCGGCAAGTTTTGTCCTTATCTCTTCGGTAACCTGACCTATATCGGTGGCCAGCCCAAATTTATCTCCCCCGCATTCTATGGTAAAACCTATCGGTTCGGAAGCATCATGGGGGAGGGAAAAACAATCAACCTGAAGATCTCCCATTCTGTAACTGCCGCCGGCAGATATTTTTCCTCCCAGGCTCACTTCACCCAGTTTTTCGCTGCAGGCGGACAGAGTGCCCGGGCTGGCAAATATAGGAAGCTCATATCGCCGGGATAAAACTCCAGCTCCATTGATATGATCACTGTGTTCATGAGTCAGGAGCAGCGCATCCAGATCCTCCGGATTCCGCTCTATCCGCTCAAGCCTTTTCTTTATCTCTCGGCCGCTCAGTCCTGCGTCTATCAATATCTCGGTGCCTTCGCCGGCGACATATATCGAGTTACCTGAACTGCCGCTGGCCAGCACTGCCATCTGTAATGACAATTTTATCACCTCATTTTGCTTAAAAATAGCCGGGCTCAAAAGAAGGACTTTCCTCCCATAAAGAGAAATTACTATTAAGCCCAGAAAATCAGGAGGAATATAATGATAAAAGTTCTCGTTGTTGATGATTCAGCTTTTATGAGAAAAATCTTTTCGGAGAATATAAATTCTGACCCTGAACTGACAGTGATAGATACCGCCCGCAATGGAAAAAAGGCACTTGAGAAGTTAGAATCTTTAAATCCAGATATTTTAACACTCGATATAGAGATGCCTGAGATGGACGGTCTGACAACTTTGCAGAAACTAAACGAAAAGTACCCTGATCTTCCGGTCCTCATGGTCAGCGCCCTGGACAACCGCGATACGGTAATGAAAGCACTGGATATGGGAGCTTTCGATTTCATCCCTAAACCCTCCGGCTCGATCTCGCTGGAAATCGATGACATAGCCGATGAACTTCTGGTCAAGCTCAAAGCGGGAGCCAGAGCCGGGTCAAAAACAGCCTCTGCTTCTACTCCTGCAGCCGCTGAAAAACCCACAATCCAAAAAAAATCTCCTGACAGAGAGAAAAAAACTGTATCCCCCCGCCGGGATGAATTTCCTGTTGTGGCTATAGGAGCCTCTTCTGGAGGACCGAAAGCTATCAAGCACGTTATGATGCATCTTCCAGCTGATTTCCCTGCCGCTCTGGCCATAGTTCAGCATATGCCGGCCGGTTTTACCGCTTCGCTCGCCAGCCGCCTCGACAAAGAAACCTCTTTAAACGTTCAGGAAGCTGAAAGCGGAGACCGCTTAAAGCCAGGTTCCGCACTTCTGGCGCCGGGCGACTATCATATGGAATTTGAAGGAATCAGAGCCAGACTAAATCAAAAACCTAAAAAATGGGGAGTCAGACCCTGTGCTGATTATATGTTGAGCTCGCTGGCTGAAAGTTTCGGCAGCAGAGTAATCGGTGTAATTCTCACCGGCATGGGCAGCGACGGCGGCGAGGGAATGAAAATGGTTAAATCCAGAGGCGGATATGGAATCATCGAAGATAAAAGCACCGCTCTGGTCTATGGAATGCCTGAATCAGCCATAAAAAAAGACGCCTACGATATAATTCTTCCGCGCCCCAAAATACCCCGCGAGATCACCAAAATAGTGGAAAGGAGACTGGTCTAAATTGGACTTCATGGAATTTAAGGATGAAGCCGCAGAACTATTAAATCTCAATCTGGATGGTTATAAGCTGAAGAGAGTCGAAAGACGAACCAAAAGCCTGATGCGCAGACACGATATCGATGATTTTGACGAATGTCTGGAAAAACTCGAACGCGACAGCGAATTCAGAGCTGCTTATTTAAACCACTTCACCATAAATACTTCCGAATTTTACCGAAATCCTGACAGTTTCGAATATCTGGAAGAGAAGATACTGCCCGAACTTCTGGAAGAACACGGTTCGATAAATATATGGAGTGCTCCCTGCTCAAATGGATCCGAGCCCTATACGCTGGCGATTATTCTCAATGAAATGGGAGTTAAGAAAAGAAATTATTCGATTCTCGCCAGCGATATAGACCCGGAAATTCTTGAAAAAGCCGCAGAGGGTATTTATCCAGAAAAAGCACTCAAGAACGTTCCAGATGAACTCATTGATAAATATTTTAACCAAATTTCAGATGAGCGAGACTCCCATCAGCTCAAAAAGAAGATCAGGAATGAAGTCGAATTCAAGAAAATGGACCTCATCAACAAAGGCTTTCAAAATGACTGGCACCTGATATTGAGCAGAAATTTCTTTATCTATCTGACCAAAGATCTCAAACAGGAGCTCACCCAAAAATTCGTCGATGTGCTCAATCCCGGCTGTTATCTTTTCCTGGGCAATACAGAATTTATATTCAATCCGAATAAGTTTAATCTGGAAAAGGTACAGATGTCATTTTATCAGAAAAATTAAATCATAGCAATGGTCGTAACATCGGTGCTGTCTGTTTGGCTGTACAGTTTGCCGGCATGCTGCTAATTTTCTTCTTCCTCTTCCTGTTCTTCTCTCTCCTGCCAGCTGAGATGATAGATCAAACTGACTATTCCCACAGCAAGATCTTCGTTTCTGACCGCCACTTCATCGGGAACATAAAGCCGGGTCGGAGCAAAGTTCCATATAGCTTTAACCCCGGCTTCTATCAGCTTCTCTGCCACATTTTGAGCCGCTTCTGCCGGTACAGCTATTATTCCTACCTTGACGTCTTCCTCTTCAATTGTTTCCTCCAGTTCCTTGGTGCTGCGCACAGTCAAATTTTCTATTCTATTATCGATTTTATTGAGGTCATTATCAAAAGCTCCCACTATATCAAGACCCATCTTCTCGAAACCATCATAATTGACCAGGGCTCTACCGAGGTTGCCGGCCCCGACCAAAACAGTCTGCCATTTTCTGTCTACACCCAGAATCTCGCCCACAGATTTCTTCAGGTCATGAACATTATAACCCACTCCCCTGCGTCCAAATTCGCCGTAATAGGAAAGATCCTTGCGCACCTGAGTCGGTGGTATACCCAGCCTGCCGCCCAGCTCCTTGGAAGAAACCACGTCCACTTCTTCAAACTTATCGAGTTTATCCAGGCAGCGGTAGTATAGAGGAAGCCTTTCGATGGTCGCTTTCGGGATCGAATCTTTATCCTTCATAATATCCCCCCAGTTTAGAATTATTTATGTCAAAGATTTTGAATTCTTCGCTATAATGGATAATGATTGAAATTTACTATAATGCATGTTAATTATAGCACAAAAAAAGCTATTATCGCAAAAATAACACCATATAGAAAAAAGTCAGGAAGCGCCCCTTCTTTCAGCCTGCATGATCAGAAAGAAGAGGCATTACTGTATCTGTTAAAATTATCAGCTGATTTCCGCTCCCGGTTCAACCCGGACATCGGGCTCGAGCAGAGAAAGCGATCCGTCTTTATCTTCAGCGGCCAGCAGCATCCCCTGAGATTCAACTCCAAAAATCTCTGCCGGTTCCAGATTTTCGATGACAGCTATCTGTTTATCCATAAGCTCTTCGGCGCTGTAATGCCGGGCCAGACCGGCAACCAGCTGTCTTTTTTCATCTTCTCCTATTTCGATGACCAGCCTGAGCAGCTTATCGCTTCCCGAAATTCTTTCGGCTTCTTCTATTTTGGCAACTTTCAATTCCAGTCTCTGAAATTCCCGGAAAGAAATCAAACCCTCAGGCATCTCCTTTTTTTCTTCCTGGGTCTGTTCTGTTTCACTATCGACTTCTTCGGTTTCTTCTTTACCGGCAAAGTATTCCTCCAAATCGATGCGCGGATAAATAGGGTCTCCTTTGCGGACTGATCTGCCGACAGGAAGCTGACCCCATTCATCAAGGTCGGACCAGTCCGACATAACGATTTCACGCCGGCAGCCCATCTGATGTCCGATCTCCTCGGGGGTGTCCACCATAAAGGGCTTGAGCATGATGGAGATAAACCTCAAAGCCTCCAGAAGATTATACAGAACTGTTTTTAACCTGTCGTGCTGATCTTCATCTTCAGCCAATATCCAGGGTCTGGTCTCATCTATATATTTGTTGCTGCGGCGAACAAAATTCATAAGCTCTTCAAGCGCCTGAGTATAGCGGAGACCATCTATCTGATCTGCCACGGATCGGGCTGTTTTAAGCGCCATATTTTTGAGATCTTTATCAATCTCAGACTTTTTATCCGGAGCCGGGATAACACCGGCAAAATTCTGTTCCACCATGCTTAGAGTGCGGTGAAGTAGATTGCCTAAATCATTGGCCAGATCGGAGTTTATGCGGTTAATCAAAGCTTCGGTCGAATAGGTTCCGTCAGAGCCAAAAGGTACTTCCCGCAGCAGATAATAACGGATGGCATCGCGGCCGAAGTCTTCAGAAAGCTCCATGGGATCGACCACATTACCGCGCGATTTGGACATCTTGCCGGTTTCTGTCAAAAGCCATCCATGGCCAAAAACCTGCTCGGGCAGGGGAAGATCAAGCCCCATAAGAATTGCCGGCCAGATGATAGTATGAAAGCGAAGAATATCTTTACCGACGATGTGAATATCAGCCGGCCAGTATTTTTCAAATCTTTGGTCGGACTCCGGATAACCCAGAGCAGTTATATAATTGCTGAGAGCGTCGATCCAGACGTATACCACGTGATCTTCATCGAAAGGTACATCGATGCCCCAATCGAATGTGGTCCGGGAGACGGAGAGATCCTCAAGTCCGTCTTCAATGAAGCTCAACATCTCGTTTCTTCTCGATTCCGGCTGAATAAACTGAGGATTTTCCTTGATGTGGCTGTAAAGATCATCTGCGTAATCGCTCAATCTGAAAAAATAACTCTCTTCTTCCACCCATTCCAGCTCACGGCCGCAGTCAGGACATTCGTTCTCCGTGCCGATTTGATGCTCACGCCAGTAAGTTTCACAGGGAGTACAGTACCAGCCTTCGTATTCATCCAGGTAAATATCCCCTTTATCATGAAGCGTATCGAAGATATGTTGGACTGCATCTTTATGATACTGGTCGGTCGTGCGTATGAATTGATCATAATCGATACCCAGAGTTTGCCAGAGGTCGACGAAGGTGCCGACAATTTCATCAACAAAATCTTTGGGATTTTCTTCGGCTTCAGCAGCCCTTCTCTCGATTTTTTGTCCGTGCTCATCGGAACCTGTCAAAAACACGGTGTCGTAACCTTTCATCTCCTTAAAGCGGGCGATGGCATCAGCTGCAACGGTGGTATATGCATGTCCTATATGGAGCCTGTCGCTGGGATAATAAATGGGTGTGGTAACGTAAAAAGTATCAGACTGTTCTTCCGTCATTATTCATCCCCTCATTTTTGTCTTTAGATTTATAAATTTAGGATCTTCTCAATGTCAGCTGATTTAATATAGTTTAAATCATATTCATACTGCTTATTACTGGAAGCTGACCCGAACTTTGAAAAATTTCCAGTATCACTTCGCTTTATAGCTTCCGATACTCTTTAAGCCCCGGCAATTAAGATTATAAGCAACGCTGAGTATACAGTATATATGAAAATTTAACCAGCTGTATTCGAAGAAAAACCTGATTTTATGTTTTTGATATAATATGGTTAACTTTATTCTTCAGCTTTCCTCCGGCCGGGCATCTATGGCTATGGCTTCCTCGTAAACTTCGCTGCGGGAAAGTTCTCTCTCCTCGGCCACAATCTTTATGGCTTCTTTTTTGGGATAACCTTCATCCATCAACCTTCTAACATGTTCGACAATGCTGAGATGTTCGTAACCTGCCTTTTCATCTGCTTCTTCTTTGCCTGCCAGCACCAGCACCACTTCCCCCCTGACATCCTCCTGAGTCAGTCTTTCGGATAGCCCGGCACAGGTCCCATAAAGTTTTTCTTCGTGGATTTTGCTGATCTCCCTTATGAGGGTCAAATTTCTGGCCGGCATAATCTCAGCCAGATCTGAAATAGTGGCGATGGTCCGATAAGGTGACTCGTACAGAACAGAAGTTCTCTTTTCACGCTTGAGGGCTTTCAGCCGATTTTGCCTCTCTCCGCCTTTTTTGGGGAGAAATCCTTCAAATACGAATCTATCGGATAGAAGACCTGAAGCAACCAGAGCCGGTATAAGAGCGGTAGGACCGGGAAGAGGAATCACCTCAATACCCGCCTCGATGGCCTCGCTGATCAGATGCCGTCCGGGGTCAGAAATGCCCGGCGTGCCGGCATCACTGACCAGAGCCACCTCTTTGCCTCTCTTCATCTTCTCCAGGAGCTCCTGGCAGCGTTTCCTGGCGTTGTGTTCGTGATAGCTGATCATGTCAGTTTCTATATCGTAATGAGAGAGCAGACCCCCGGTTCTCCTCGTATCTTCACAGGCGATTACATCGACCTGGCGCAAAATATCCAGAGCTCTGAGTGTTATATCCCGAAGATTTCCTATGGGAGTAGGACATATAAATATTTTTTTTTGATCTGAGTCCAGCTCATCATTCATGAGCTTATTTACTCCCCCTCGTTTTTTTGCTGTCTCTCCAGCAGTTCCCGACAAAAAAGACAATCTCTATCCCGCTTTTCCCCGAAACTGAGAGGACATATATGGTATTCTTCTTCATATAAATGGCTCAGGTATTCGAAGGCCTGAGGAGAAAAGTCATCCTCTGCTTCTACCTCTTTTTTCTTCAGGGCCAGCTCACGCAGTTCTTTGTTTTCCTGGCGAAGTTCTTCGTTTTCCTTGTAAAGCTCGTAGGTTTTGCTCTGAAGCTCTTTAAACTTCTGAGACAGTCTTTCGATCTCCTCCTGGAAGTGGGCCAGAGCGCTCAGAAGCTCTTCATCCATAAATGGCCCTCCTATATTTATATCTTGATATTTAATATCCTGATAACCGGATTTTCTATTCTTTATTAATATCTTCAGCCCTACCATCATCGATCTCTTCATCACGACCGGGATCATAGCCTGGCAGCTGGCCGGCATCGATTTCCACTGTTTCATCTTCACTCAAACCGACCTTCACAGTTTTCTTGATCAAATTACGATCAACTATCTCCCCCGAACCTATTTCCAGATCCACGGTTTCCCCTCTATCGGGCATCTCCTTTTTCATATCCTTATAACATTCTTTTTCATATCTCAAACAGCACATCAGGCGTCCGCAGATGCCGGAAATCTTGGCCGGGTTGAGGGAAAGCTCCTGCTGTTTTGCCATGTTTATGGAGACAGGTTCGAAATCACGCAAAAATCTTGTGCAGCATGAAGGCATACCGCAGGGGCCGAGGCCGCCTATCAGCTTCGCTTCATCCCGAACTCCTATCTGTCTGAGTTCTATACGGGTTTTGAAAATATGAGCTAAATCTTTCACAAGCTCGCGAAAATCCACCCTGCCATCAGCTGTAAAATAGAAAATTATTTTATTATGATCGAAGGTGTATTCAACATCCACAAGCTTCATCGGCAGGCCGTGTTCTTCTATTTTATCCAGGCAGATGCCAAAAGCTTCTTTTTCCAGTTCTTTATTCTCATAATACTGTTCTTTATCGCGAATTGTCGCTTTTCTAATCACAGGTTTGAGCGGCTCCACTATCTCATCCTGGCTGACCTCTTTGGGCGGTTGAATAACAAGACCGAATTCAACTCCTCTGGAAGTTTCCACGATTACATAATCGTTCTCCTCTATCTCCATATCTCCGGGGGCAAAATAATATATTTTGCCGGCCGGACGGAAAGTAACACCTATTACTGTTGGCATAAAACCACACACCCTTTTATTTTACAGATCACTTCCCTGATAAACGGAGGCCTGAAGATCTACCTTTTCCGTCTCATCAGCCTCCATTAATGTTTTTAATTCAAAAAACAACACGGATAGAACCAGGTCTGACATTACATTGGCATCTATGTCATCAGCAGCTTTCTCAACGAGTTCCAGCATACGCGAGAGCTGATCGAAATTGCTGCTGGTTGCTATTGCTTCGATATCCTGCAAAAAATTATGATTGCGCACGTCCTCAGATCTCGAACAGCTGTAAACGATCAAATCCCGGCACCACTCCGAAAGGATCTGTATTAGCGGAAAATCTTCAGCGAACCAATCGGACCACTTAGAAACTGCGGAAAATATTTCAATATCGTTCTTCTGCTCAAGACCGGCGAGGAAATTCAGAACTTCGTTTCTTCTTTCCAGAAGCTCTTCTTTTTCAGCCAGTTCTTGAGCCCGCCCGGGACTGCCGGCGGCCAGCCGGGCAATATGGGAGGCAAATTGGGGGCGAATACCCTGTTTCTGTAAAAGAGAGGCAATTTTTTCCCGGGAGAGCGGATGCAAATTTAACTGCTGACACCGGGAAATAATTGTTGGCAGCAGTCTGCTTTCCTCCGAGACCAGCAGAATCAAAACTGTATAGGCCGGGGGGTCCTCCAGCGATTTGAGCAAACTGTTCGCCGCCTGGGCAGTCATTTCCTCCGCCTTTTCGATCACAAAAAATCTTCGCCCGGCTTCAAAGGGCTTCAGGGCCAGCTCCCGCTGCAGCTCCCTAATGACGTCTATCCCCAGACTTTTTTTGCTCTCAGCTGGTCCAAACACCTGCACATCCGGGTGATTATCGTGAGAAATTTTCTGACAGTTGAGACAACGACCACAGCTTTCAAAGTTTTCGCGGGAACAGAGAGACGCAGCAGCCAGCTCCAGAGCCAGCGCTTTTTTTCCCAGCCCTTTCGCTCCAGAAAAAAGGTAGGCATGGGAGAGTCTCTCTTCGCGAAGCTGATTTTGCAAAACATTTTTGGCAAATTCCTGGCCGGGTATCTTGCTCCAGCTCATCCGGTTCACTCCAGCTAAAGTTTTTTGAACTGTTCAACCTCTATAACAAAAACCGTTGCTCCCCCGACCTCAACTTCCATGGGGAGGGTATGATAGCTCTGCATTTCAGCGGCGATTGGTGACAGCGGAGAGATGGTTCTTTTTCTTTCCCGGCAGTTTTCATCGATAATTTCCATAAGCTCATCCAGATATCTGGCTGCGGTGCCGATAAAAAAGGTGGTGTTTCCTTCTTTCAGAAAACCTCCGCTGCTTTTAAGTCTGGTAACTCTAAAGTGAGCTGTTTCCAGGCTCGATTCCAAAATATCAGCATCGTTATCGTGCACTATAGCTATTACCAGGCGAGCATCTTCGATAGAATCATTTTTATCACTCATAAAAGCCTCTCCTCTATCTTTTTTCTGAGCTCTTTTTGAATATCTTCCGCATCTCTATCAGCTTTTATGACTACAAAGCGATCACTATCACAGGCCAGCTGCAGATATCCCTGCCGCACCCGGCGATGAAAGGAGATCTCTTCTCTTTCAAGTCTATCACCCAGATCATCAGCAGCCAGTGAACGAGCCCGGCTGAGACCGATCTCAGCCTCCAGATCGAGCAGGAAGGTCAGATCTGGTTTTAAATCCCTGACAGCCCAGCGATTAATCTTTTTGATCATATCGAGATCGATTCTCCGTCCAAATCCCTGATAGGCCAAACTCGAATCATAATAGCGATCGGATATTACAATTTTCCCCTGCTCTAAAGCCGGAGCTATTACCTTCTGCTGATGCTCGGCCCGATCAGCAGCATAGAGCAAAATTTCGGTGCGGCGATTCATGCTGTCAAGTCCGGGGTTTAACAGCAGATCTCTAATAGATTCTCCTATAGGAGTTGCGCCTGGCTCCCGGGAGATCTTAACTTCTCTCCCCTTTTGTTTAAAATAATCTCCCAGCTTCTCAACCTGAGTCGTTTTTCCTGAACCCTCAATTCCTTCCAGGGTTATAAAAACGCCGGTCATCTCTGCTCCCCCTGACTGTTCAATGCCAAATTATCCTGAGCTAATTCACTATATTTAGATTAATTTTATCACAATAAGGGGGTATAATGCAATTTCCCCGACACAGTGCGAGTGCTATCTTTTGAGCTGGCGCAGATAGCTGTTGGCTTCCATCGCGGCTTTAGCTCCCGAAGCAGCCGCAGTTATAACCTGCTGGTAATGATGGTCCTGAACATCGCCAGCGGCAAAAACTCCTTCTCTGCTGGTCTTCATAAATTCATCTGTTATGATATAACCCCAGTCATCACATTCTAACTGTGAACAGACTAAATCCGTGTTTGGCTCATAACCTATCGATATAAAGAGGCCGGTGACTTCCGGCAGTTCGAATTCCTCTTCTTTTTTCTTATCCTCCAGCACCAGACCGTCCAGACCTTCATCTATCATCAGTTCAGTTATCTCTGCACTCAAAACAGGTTTGATACTGTCGTTGGATTCTATCAGCTCTACTGCAGTCGGGCCCGCTCTGTACTCATCACGTCGATGGATGAGATAGACTTTGTCTGCAAAACGGGTTAAATAATCGGCCTCTTCCAGCGCGCTGTCTCCCCCGCCGACAACGGCCACCGTTTCATCATCATAAAGAGCTCCATCGCAGACAGCACAGTAAGAAACACCATCACCAGTGAGTCTTCCCTCATTTTGCAGGCCCAGCCGGCGCGGATGAGCTCCGGTGGCTATTATCATTGTCCGACTCTGCAGTTCCTGCATGTGAGTGACGACCGAAAAAGGCCTGCTCTCCAGATCTATGGATTTGACCTCTTCAAAGAGAAGCTCCACCTGCTGATTTTGAGCCTGTTCCACCAGCTTCTGTCCGAGTTCCGGACCTTTTATTCCGTCCGGAAAACCGGGGAAATTTTCCAGCACATCAGTATTCATAATCTGACCTCCCGGGTTGGGCCCATTTATAGTTACAGGCTTAAGGCCTGCCCTGCCGGCATAAATACTGGCTGTTAGACCGGCCGGTCCTCCTCCAATTATTATTAGATCATGCGTCTTTCTGTCAGCATTACCCATGATTAACTCCCTCCCGATTAATATTTAAATTTATATCTTCTTGTCTTCAGTTAGTTAATAGGTGTGTCAAAAACCTCATTTAGTTGTACTGGAAGATATAAAGCTTCGTTCACAATGAAATTTTTCCCCGATCTTATACGATATCTATCAACTGATAACAAGAAGATCCTTAATTTATTACAAAAAATTTACCGGCCCGAAGGCCGGAATATAATCCAGTAATTAATTTAATCAGCAAACTAACCTATTTTCAATAAAACAGTTAACACTTTCACAACAGCGGCCCCGGGCTCCCAGAAAATTAATTTTGCTCATCGAGACTGTAATTGGGAGCCTCGCGGGTAATATTGATATCGTGGGGATGACTTTCTCTGAGGCCGGCGGGTGAGATCCTGATAAATTCGCCTTCTTCCTGTAAAGCTTTTATATTTTGAGTCCCGCAGTAACCCATTCCAGAGCGAACTCCTCCCACGAGCTGGAAGATAGTATCGGCCAGAGGACCTTTGTAAGGCACTCTTCCTTCTACCCCTTCTGGGACCAGCTTTTCATCCTCCGCCTCATCCTGAAAATATCTGTCCTTGCTGCCTTCCTGCATGGCAGAAACTGAACCCATCCCCCGATAGACTTTGTAACTGCGGCCTTTATATATCTCTTTTTCTCCTGGGCTTTCTTCGGTCCCGGCCAGCAGACTGCCGATCATAACCGCATGGCCGCCGGCAGCCAGAGCTTTGGCTATATCCCCGGAATATTTTATGCCTCCGTCGGCAATGATGGTCTTACCGTGCTTTTGAGCGGCCCGCGCTGCGGAAAAAATAGCGGTGATCTGAGGCACACCTATCCCGGCCACAACCCGGGTTGTACATATAGATCCGGGGCCTACACCAACTTTGACTATGTCAGCTCCTTCGGAAAAAAGATCATCAGCGGCCTCTTCTGTGGCGACGTTGCCGGCAATTAGAGGGACCTCCGAATATTTCTGTTTCAGGGATTTAACCATTTCGATCACATCCTGAGAATGACCGTGAGAGGTATCAATAACCAGCATATCCACCTCGGCCTCTACCAGTTTTTCAGCCCGTTTCATGCCGGCTTCGCCGACACCAACAGCGCCGGCTACCCTCAACCGGCCCTGCTTGTCCTTGCTGGCATTGGGATGTTCTTTGACTTTTTCTATATCTTTTATTGTAATAAGACCTTTTAAAACATTATTCTCATCGACCAGGGGCAGCTTTTCTATTTTGTGCTTTTGCAGCACAGATTTTGCCTCTTCTAGAGTGGTCCCTTCCGGAGCCGTGACCAGATTCTCCTCGGTCATCACCTCTTTGATGGGGCGGTCGTAATCATCCTCGAACCGCAGATCTCGATTTGTAAGAATGCCGACAAGCCTTTTATCATCATCAACTATCGGCACCCCTGAAATGCGGTATCTGGACATCAATTCCTCAGCCGAGTAAATGCTGTCCTGAGGAGAAAGATGAAATGGATCTATTATAACACCACTTTCCGATCTTTTTACTCTATCGACCTCAGCAGCCTGTTCTTCGGCTGTGTAATTTTTATGCAGAACTCCCAGCCCCCCCTCTCTGGCCATAGCGATAGCCAGATCAGAATCCGTGACTGTGTCCATGCTGGCGCTGAGTATAGGCACTTCAAGTTCTATATTATCAGTTAGCCTTGTACTGGTATCAACATCACGCGGTTTTATTCTGGAATGCGCAGGCTTTAAGAGCACATCGTCAAATGTGAGTGCTACTTCCCCCATCTTATCTGAAAAATCCATAAATTTCTCCCCCCAATTGTTTTTGGTTCCTCTTGTTATCAGTTGATAGATAGTGTAATTAAATAAGCTTTTTTGACACCCCTGTTTACCAGCTAAAGACAGGAAGAACCTTGCTTTTATCCGATTGTTTTATTTAAATAAGTTTAACAGAGTTATCCTGCCGTGTCAACACCGGCTGTTTTTAATAATGGTTCTTCTTGTTATCAGTTGATAGATTAGGAGTTTTAGACTTCTGTAAATAATTAGCCGGAATACGCCCTCCTTGCAAAAACTTTCGAAATAATATATATTTGTTACGTGAACCTACTTAATATCAATAACTGACACAGAATTAAAAATTATAGGAGGTCAAATATGAAATCCAAAGTTTACTTCGCTGATACACGCGCCGAGAGCGGCAGCGAAAGTCTCGTCGAAAAACTTTATCAACTATTTCAAAAAGCTGGTTTTGATGAGATAATCGAGGAAAATGACTTTACCGCCATCAAACAGCATTTTGGAGAAGCCGGTAACACCGCCCATATCAGACCGGTTTTTACTCGCAGACTGGTGGAAGCTATAAGAGAAGCGGGTGGAGAACCTTTTTTAACCGATGCCAATACTCTCTATGAAAGGCAGAGATTTAACAGCATAGATCACCTCAACACTGCCTACTCTCACGGTTTTACTCCGGCCACAGTAAAAGCTCCAATTATAATAGCGGACGGCCTGACCGGAAGGTCATCCCGGGAAGTCGAAGTCAATCTGGAAACCTTCGACCGGGTAAAACTGGGCGAAGAGATCTGCCAGGCGGATAGCATAATTAGTCTGGCCCATTTTAAAGGACATGATCTCACTGCTTTTGGTGGAACTTTCAAAAATATCGGTATGGGATTGGGCAGCCGCAGCGGAAAACAGATGATGCATTCGACGGTTGAGCCTTCAATAGATGCTGAAGAATGCGTTAAATGCAGGGAGTGTGTTAAATATTGTCCGGAAGACTGCATAATTATCAATAAAGATGAGAGTTATATCATCGAAGAGGACTGCATAGGCTGTGGAGAATGCGTGATTTCCTGCAATTACGACGCAATCTCGATAGTATGGGAGGCGAGCAGCATCGGTGTCCAGGAAAGAATGGTGGAGTTCACCTACGGAGTACTCAAAGTTCTCGATGAAAAGGCCGGTCACATCAATTTTATAACCGATGTAACCCCTGACTGCGACTGTCCTTCCTGGAGCGATCAGCCAATAATTCCTGACCAGGGTATCATAGCAGGAAAGGATCCGGTAGCAGTCGAACAGGCCTCACTTGATATGGTCAATCAGGCTGAAGTTCTCCCCAACTCCGAGCTCGGTGAATATCAGGGGGAGGCCGCCGGCAAAAATAAATTCGAGCTGCTTTACCCGGAAAGCGATGGAGGAGTGAGATTAATCGAATACGCTGAAGAGCTGGGCATGGGCAGCAGAGATTATGAACTTGAAGAAATTTAAATTCAGAGCTTAAATGGAAAGACGATTAGAAATACAGAATCCGCCCGCAGACTGATATTCGTAACTCTCGATCAGCAATAAGCGGGCGGAGTTTACTATTTATTATCCAGTTTGCTGCGTCCTGAGAGGGCTCTAGAAAGCGTCACTTCATCAGCGTATTCAAGATCTCCTCCGGCAGGCAGCCCCTGGGCCAGCCTGGTGACATTTACATCTTCATCTTCAAGCTGACGTCCGATATACATGGCTGTGGCGTCTCCTTCGGTGCTGGGATCAGTAGCAATTATTACCTCTTCCAATTTTTCTTCATTGCGAATCCTTTCGACAAAATTATCCAGATACAGTTCTTCTGGACCAATATCATCCAGAGGCGAGATCAAACCGTGCAGCACGTGGTATAAACCTCTGTATTCATCCGTTTTTTCCATAGCTGCAACGTCGCGAGGGCTCTCGACCACACAGAGCATCTCCCTGTGACGATCCGGGCTGCTGCAGATGCGGCAGGGATCCTCATCTGTTATATTATGACATTTTGAGCAATACTGAATTTCTCTGCGCGCTTCCAGCAGAGAATCAGCCAGCTCTTTAACCCTTTCCTGCCTTTCCTCAAGTATGTGAAAAGCCAGCCTGGTGGCCGTTTTTTCCCCGATGCCGGGCAGCCTCTCAAGCCGAGCTATCAGCTTTTTTAAAGAGCCTGGATAGGAATACATTTAGGGCATCCCGGGAATATTCATGCCTCCGGTTATATCTCCCATCTCATCATTTATCATATCCTGAACCTTGTCCATGGCCTGTTTGGTTGCAGCCAGGATAAGATCTTCCAGCATTTCAACTTCTTCTGGATCTACAACTTCAGGATCGATCTGCAGATCAACAAGCTCCTGATTTCCGTTCATAACAACTTTGACAGCTCCGCCTCCAGCTGTGGCTTCAACCTCTTCGTTTTCAAGCTCCTCCTGCTTCTGCTGCATCTTCTTCTGCATCTGCTGAGCTTTTTGCATCATCTTCTTCATATCCATGATTATTACCTCCCTGACATTTTTTGACTGCCTGCGAAGAAACCGTGATAATTTCTCCACCCAGGCGCTGCTGAAGTTCTTTCAGCAAATTTGGTTCCTGATTGCTGTCTTCAGCTTCCTGACTTTGATTTGCAGATGATGAATCCAAATCTTCTCCGTCAAATTCTGATTCCCCCTGCAGTCTGATGATAACTTCCACACCTTTATCAAAATTTTTATTGACAACCCGGCTGATAAACTGTTTTTCCTTGCGAGCCTGGTTGCAGTGAAATTCCTTTTCCTCCGGAAATTCCAGAATAAGCCTGCCATCTTCCAGACGAGGAGGTAGACTCTCCTTTAATTTAGCATGCGTTTTTATATCATGGCTGCGAATTTCATGAAGGATTTTTTGCCAGGGCAGATCTACTCCTTCTGGCTCTACCTCCGAAATCTTTTCTTTTGCCGAACTATCAGGAGATTCCCGGGCTTCCTTTTTTTCTGTCTTTTCTCGTTCTATCGACTTTTCGGCAGTTTCCTTTTTGCTGGTTTCGCTGCTTTCCGGATAACTTTTTTTATTTTCTACTTTTTTCCTGCTGCTGATTTGAACTTTTTGATCCTCGCCCTTTTCACCAGCGGTTAGTTTTTCCAGGCTTTTTTCCAGATTATCCACCCTTCTCTGCAGCTTTTCAATTCCAGCAGCTGAAGAAGTCTCCTGGATTCCGGCCGAATTTTCGCACAATCTGATAAGAGATGATTCGAGTAAAATATCAGGTCTATCAGCGTAACGCAGTCTGCTGTCCAGTTCAATAAGTTCCTGCATTATCTTTCCGGCTTCCGAACGAGAAAAAAGCTGACTATCTTCCTTGAGGCGGGTTTTTCTGGCTTCGGAAATGCCCGAGGTGGCGATTTCATAACCATCATTGAGAACCAGAACAATTTTTCTCATATAATCCAGCAGGTCCGAGACAATCCTGTCCACGCTCCTGCCACGCTGCTGTAAATCCTTAATAATATCGAGAGAGTCAGAGGAACTGCCCTGTGATATGCTCGCTGCCAGTTCGGAGAGAACGGAAATATTTATTTTACCGAGCAGATCTTCAATTTTTTCTGGAGTTAAAGCACCGACCGAAAATGAAATCGCCTGATCGAGGATACTTATGGCATCGCGCATCCCTCCGTTGGAGCTGTATGCGATCATGTTTAAAGCTTCTGTTTCATACTCCACATTTTCTTCACTGCAGATGTATTTCAATCTTTTAGCAATTTCGGGTTCAGTCAGAAGTGAAAAATCAAATCGCTGGCAACGGGACAAAACGGTAGATATAACTTTGTGCGGTTCTGTAGTGGCCAGAATAAAAACTATGTTATCCGGAGGTTCTTCAAGGGTTTTTAAAAGAGCATTAAATGCCTGATCGGTCAGCATATGAACCTCATCTATTATATATACTCGGTATCCTCCTTCGCCCGGCTGGTATTTGACCTGTTCTCGGAGTTCCCTGATCTCATCAATACCCCGATTTGAAGCAGCATCAATTTCGATAACATCCATTGATTGACCAGATTCTATACGTCGGCAGTTATCGCACACTCCACAGGGCTCCACTTCTTCGTCATCCCTGCAGTTTAAAGCGCGGGCATAAACTTTGGCCATGGAAGTTTTACCGGTACCCCGGGGGCCAGCAAAAAGATAGGCATGAGCTATACGGTCATACCTGATGCTATTTTTCAAAGTTTTTACAACCCCGGTTTGTCCTACAAGATCGGAGAATTTAACCGGTCTGTATTTTCGGTAAAGGGATACAAAGCCCATGCGTGAAATCTCTCCTTTGACAATAAAGTTCCCCCGAAAGTATGACAAAAATTAAAAAGGGCCGCACACCGTCTTCGAATTCCTCCCCCGGAGCGTTACCCCAACAGTTAGCTCGAGCCAGGCTCCCTCGCGGCACATGGAAACATCTGCTTACCGCTGCTTCCTCCCGGACCTGACGGGGTTCACAGAGCTCCATTGCGCGAGACCCGGCTGTCATTACCACTTATTGGGGCCAGGCCTCCAGGGGAGAAATCCTCAGAGCGGCCTTCGACCCTGCTTAGCGGCTTGCAGGTTACAGGGCACCGCTACCACCCCGTCTAGTGCGGCCACACTTTTTTGCATAAACACAAATACGAAACAAAATTTAAATAAACCAACTCTTCTAAAATACATATCTTCATCGTCCGATGTTTATTTTAACTTATTTATGATGATTAATCAAGGGGAAATTAACCTGATAATTCCTGTTTTATTGGTTTGAGTCTGCTGATCAGACTGGCAGAGACCTCTTCTATGGAGGCAAATTTATCAGATTCTTTCTCCAGGCTGACAGCCTTCTCACTAATCAGCTCAATTTTTTCGATGATATCAGCAAGTACTTCTTCCGAATTTATGACGAAGACGGTATCCTGACTGGTCATGAAAATTGAAAAATATCCTTCTTGATCATCAGCCGGCAAAATGCCACACCATTTTTCGGAAATATCCTTGAGAACTGAAATTAACATTTCACCTTCAGGCGAAGAAACAATTATACCTGTATCAATAAAGTCCTGCATAAATTGAAGTCACCTCTATTCTTTCTTTGTTATCCATTATAGGATAAAAGATTTAGAAAGTTAAGCTAAGCTGAAAAATATAGGATGAAATCTATAAAAGCCCGGGTAAAAAATCCCGGGCTACAATATCTCCGTTTTTCAAATAAGAATACAAAATGGCGGAGAGGGAGGGATTCGAACCCTCGGTAGGCAACAAGGCCTACACATGATCTCCAATCATGCACCATAAGCCAGACTCGGTCACCTCTCCGCGATTTATTAAGAATTTTAATCAGCTTATATATACTGCTTAACTACTACATATTCTTTCCTGCTGCACTGTCACATTATAAAGCTTTTCGTACTGAATTTCAATGGTCAATTTTATTATTGGCGGAAGGGGAGGGATTTGAACCCCCGAGGCACGATGAAGTGCCTACTCGATTTCGAGTCGAGCGGTTTAAGCCAGACTCACCCACCCTTCCGCATATAAATTTGTTAATTTAATTCCTCAGATCCTGAAAAAATTTTTTGAGAAGCCTGCTGCTCTCTTCAGCCATTTTCCCAGATATAACTTTTACTTGATGATTTAGCCTCTCATCACCAAGCACACTGTAGAGAGAATCTACAGCACCATTTTTGGGGTCTTTAGCTCCGTAAACCAGCAGGGAAATCCTTGCCTGCAGGAGAGCACCGGCACACATAAGACATGGTTCAAGGGTGACGAAGAGAGAACAATCTTCCAGGCGCCAGCTGTCCAATCTTTGGGCGGCTTTTTTGAGTGCAAGCATCTCTGCATGGGCACCAGGGTCCTGTTTGGTCTCGCACAGATTGTGAGCCTGGGCAATAATCTCTTTTTCTTTTACTACCACAGCACCTACCGGTACTTCGCCTCTGGCAGCTGCTTTTTTTGCCTGATCAAGAGCTATATCCATAAATTTGCGCTGAAAACCTTTATCTATCACTTTAATCCTCTTCCCTGCAGGAAAGACAATTCAAATAGGATCGCGAGGAAAAGCTCTGCAAATTATCCAGTATTAATTCTAGCATAACTTTAAACGAAATACAAGTGATCAAAAGCTCTCGTTATCTCTCTGATCCATATTATCTTCAGCACGATAAATTATGCCATAAATATCCTGATCAACATGCATTTTAACCGCCAGTCCCATCCCAAGATTTAAAAGGTCGCCGTCAGGAAAAAGATTTTTAGTGTTTTCCGCGATGCGGCTCCCAACCTTTATCGCTTCCTTTCTGCTGGTCTGCGGCAGCAAAATCAAAAAATCATCGCCCGACCAGCGAGATAAAATATCTTCACTGCGGATACTTTCCCGCAGCAGATCTGCCGTGTTCAACAGCAATTCATCTCCCACATCATGGCCGCGTTTTTTATTTATGCTCTGCAGGTCCCTGACATCTACCATAATTACACTTATCGGCAGCTGTCTTTTAGTATCCAGCCTCTCAATCTCTTTGCCCATATATGTGCGATTGTACAAACCGGTCAAGGGATCGTGATACGAACTGTACTTTATAGCTGCCCGGTGAATTCTTTTTTCGGTCAAATCTTCGAGAAGCTCTACCAGCAGAGGCTCTTTTTCCCCTGTTTTTTTAACCAGTGATGTGGCCATAAAAATTTTTTCTTCCGATCTGCGTTCCGCATTTTTGCCGGTAAGACTTCTGCCCTGATTCAAAGCCTTGCGAGGACAATTTTGACAGGGGTTTTTTCGTCCAAATATCTCATGACATTTTTCCGGATTTTTAATATTTAGCTTTTCTTCAAGCTCAGAATCCATAAATCTTATAGTGTAGTCGGTATCAATCATCAAAACATGATCACTCATTAGATCCAGAACGTCATCCAAAAACTCCTGAAATCTACCCAGCCTGGCCGATAATTTCTCCTTTTCGGTTATATCCTCCGCCATCATGAGCGTATAATCGCTGTTAACTCCAGCTGAGATTGTATCTTTTTTTAGGTGATAAAATCTATCACCTTCTTTAAAAATTTCTTTTTCCCCGGCGCCATCTTTTGATCTTATCCGAAAAAAATCCTCCCATTCGCTGCTGCTGGCAATTAAAATATCTCCGCTCCCATCAAGAATTGCTCCTTCTCCGGCAATCTCCTCCAGTACTCCCCTGACCAACTTATCGGAAAACTCCTTCTCCATGATAATCCCCCCCGTATAGTTTAAACTTCTATGAAAGAGAGGAATATCCTTTCAAATTTTTTACTATTTTAATAATTGGATCTTCTCAGTGTCAGCTGGTTAATAAATGTGTCAAAAACTTATTTAGTTATACTGGAAGATATAAAGCTCTGTTAACAAGATCTTAACTAATTGTCTCGGAGAAGAACCTGATAATTTAATATCCCGGTAAAATACATGAACTTTGGGCAAAGTCCGGCCAGCTCAATATAAACTAAAAAAATATTCAGGTTTGACTCTTGACAAAGCCGCAGATTTGCATTATAATTTGATTCAGAGGTTGAAAATAAATATTTTAAAGGCGTTGATCAGGCCAGTAGGCAAAATTGAGGTTGCAAGCGACCCGGGGCAGGTGAAAGCCCGGGAACCGTAAATTTTGTTGAACCCATCTGTGAGCCGCGGGCTGAAAAGAGTAGGCTCCGTCGGGATTTCCCGTTACAGAAATAGGTTATGGCTGTCCAAAGGGCGGCTGTGACTGAAGCGGACCTCGCAAAAGAGGTCAACAAGGATGGTACCGCGGGAAATTACAACCCCGCTCCTGCTGATCAGCAGGAGCGGGGTTTTTCTAGTTTATCTAATCTAAATTATTAAATAGCTTTTGGGAGGAAAAAAACATGCAAACTCAAAAATTAGCAGATCATGATCACAGAGCGGAGGAAATCGGAGAACGGGATTATGAAGGACAGCAAAAAATTGAGGAAGTCCAAACCCGGTCAGCCCCGGCGAATGGTGTCCTGCCCGAGGGCTTTTATGTAACTACCAATAAAGAAACGCTGGTTAGATATCAAAATAAATGGCTCAAGCCGGAACTCGCGGAGATGGACTGCGCCATAAAGATTGAAAATGGAGAAGCCGAGCTGGTAGCTATTACCGAGGTTCAGACAGGAGATGAAATAGTTGTGGGAAGCAGGGGAGTCAAAACAATTTCACAGGAAGAAAAAGTGAAAAAAAAAGAAAGAGAAAGTGAAGATGACTTCGACTTTATGAGCAGCGAAGTCTCCGCGGAAAGGTCAAAAGGAGAGCAGATTGCCAGCATAGCGGAAGCTTTAAAAAGCATCCGGGAACAGGACGGAAATATAACTGTTGTTGGCGGTCCGGCCATAGTTCACACCGGAGCTCAAAAGTATCTGGCGGAGATGATCCGCGGAGGATACGTGACCAGCTTGCTTACGGGCAATGCCCTGGCCGTCCACGATATCGAATCAGCAATATTCGGAACCGCCCTGGATTCCTGCGTTAAAGAGCGTTCTGAAGATGGTGATTCCTGCGAAGGTCAGCGGGGAATGCATATGCGAGCCATAAATAAAATAAGAGCTGCTGGATCTATCGAAGAAGCTGTCGAAAAAGGTGTGCTCGATGAGGGTGTTATGTACGAGGCAGTCCGGAACGACGTCGAATATATACTGGCGGGTTCGATCAGGGACGATGGTCCTCTGCCTGATACCATCACCGATACCATGGAAGCACAGCAGGAGATGAGAAGAATAGCTCAAAATTCCGATTTTGTGCTCATGCTCGCCACCATGCTTCATTCCATCGCCACCGGCAACGTGATGCCTGCCAGAGTGCAATCTGTCTGTGTCGACATCAACACCGACGCGGTAACCAAGCTCGCCGATCGAGGCAGCGCCCAGGCCACCGGAATGGTTACCGACGTGGAACTTTTTCTCAACGCCCTGACCGACGAGCTTTTTTCCAGATCCTAAAATGATCCCCCAGTTAAATAATTAAATAAATTTATATGATCTTGATGTCAATCTACGTAGAGATCACCATAGGGTCGATGCGAGACCGGAGTGATTAATGAAAACTCTTCGCTCATTATCTCATCGAGATTCAGATCAAAAACACGAGCATAATCTGAAAGGATCTCCCTCAACTCTTCTCTGGCTTCCGCATCGACTCCGGTTATTTTTACCTCGCGGCCCAGCTTATATTTCTGGACTCCCCCTCTAATGAATAGCCTGCCGCCATGCATTCCTGCTCCCACATGATCACCGACTATCTCTCCCTCGCAGTCGAGGCCCAGTACCACAAGGCGGCCGCCGGCCATATATTCAGCCAAAAAATCACCTGCTTTTCCCCCGATGACGATGTTCGGCTGTTTCTCCTCAAAACCCTTCATATGAATACCGGCTCTATAACCCGCTCTTCCTCTTACATAAACTTCCCCTCCGCGCATGGAATAGCCGAGTATATCACCGGCCGCACCGTGAATGATTATTCGGCCACCTCCCATAGTATTGGCAGCCGCATCCTGAGCATTGCCGATGACTTCGATCTCTATATTTTCGGCAAATGCAGCCATGTCATTGCCGGGGGTGCCTTCCACTCTCAGGTGGGCATCATGATTCAGTCCATCTCCTATATACCTCTGCCCATTGACGTTTTTCAAAATAACTCTCTCGATTCCATCGGCCGTAATCTCCCGGATTCTGCGATTCAAATCCTGATAATATACTCCATCCGCATCTATCACAGCTGTCTCTCCGCGCTGGGTCGTAGAACTTTTTGCTGTCAATATCCGCTCACTCCTTTCAAAACTGGCCAAAAACTAAACTTAAACCGGGGAAAATTTCATTGTGAACGCAGCTTTGTGAACGCAGCTTTATATCTTACAGTACAACTAAATGAGGTTTTTGACACACCTATTAATCAACTGAAGAGAGGAAGATCCAAAAATATTTATCTCCCCGCGTGATGTATGCCCAAAATATCTAGCTCTTCCCGAGTGAGATCTACTCCTCTCAGCATCAACCGATTACCTCGTAGGCTTTCTATAGCATTGATTCCCATTCCTCCCATCATTTCCTTTATCTCATGAGTCCAGCCTGTGATCAGATTTTTCACGCGCTCAGCACCCTCTTCCGGATCCAGCCTCCCGACCAGATCAGGATCCTGAGTGGCGATTCCCCAGGGACAGCTGCCGGTGAAGCACTGCCTGCACATATGACATCCCAGAGCTATCATGGCCGCAGTGCCAATGTAAACAGCATCAGCTCCTAAGGCAATAGCCTTGACCACATCGGCGCTGCTGCGGATGCTGCCGCCGGCTATCAGCGAGACATTGTTGCGGAGGTTCTCCTCGCGCAGCCTATCGTCGACTGCAGCCAGGGCAAATTCGATCGGAATACCCACGTTGTTTCTGATGCGGGTGGGTGCAGCCCCGGTGCCTCCGCGATATCCATCTATTGCTATGATATCAGCTCCGGCCGTAGCTATACCCACAGCTATTGAGGCCACATTGTGGACGGCCGAAACTTTTACCGCCACCGGTTTTTCGTAATCGGTGGCTTCTTTGAGAGAATATATGAGCTGACGCAGATCTTCGATAGAATAAATATCATGATGAGGGGCCGGCGAGAGGGCATCGGTTCCCTCCGGAATCATTCGCGTCTGCGATATGTCCTCTTTCACCTTTTCTCCGGGCAGATGTCCACCTATTCCCGGTTTGGCGCCCTGGCCTATTTTTATCTCGATCGCCCGCCCGGCCTGAAGATAATCGCGGTGTACCCCAAAACGTCCCGAAGCCACCTGAACCATGGTGTTATCCTGAAATCTGTAAAGATCTTCATGCAGACCGCCCTCTCCGGTATTATATATCGTATTAAGCTCCGAAGCCGCTCGGGCGATTGAGCGGCAGGCATTGAGACTCAAAGCCCCAAAGGACATGCCCGCAAAAAGTATCGGAGTGTCAATCTCCAGCTGCGGAGGAATTTCCTCATCCTTATCAGAAAAACTGTCGGGTTTTCTGCCCAGAAAAGTCTTTACCTCCATCGGTTCCCTCAGCGGATCTATGGAAGGGTTGGTCACCTGACTGGCATTGAGCAGCATATGATCCCAGTAAATTTTACCGCTCTCCGGATTACCCATGCCGGAAAGCAATATACCTCCCGTCTCCGCCTGTCGATAGATGCTGCGAATCTTTTCATCGCTCCAATTTTGATTATCGGGAAATGTCTGATTTTTCTCCTCTATATGCAGGGCATCCTGCGGACAGAACGAGGTGCAGCGCTGACAGTTTACGCAGCCATCATTTTCGGCCTCCATGGTCTCTTTATCTTCATCATAACTGTGAACATCATATGAACATTGTTTTTCGCAGATGCGGCAGTTCACACATTTATCATCATCCCTCATGACCTGGAAATTACCGCCGGTCATATTTTTTTTCATAGTCTATCAGCTCCTTCAACAAGACCTACTACCGGTTCTCCACCAGCAGGAAAATATAACTCATCCGGATCCGGACAGACTTCTCTGATGCCCGATTCTTCGCTGCTGGCAAAAATTTTATCCCCCTTTTCGGCCACAACCATGGGCCGAAGCTTGATTCTATCATTAAGGATCATAAATCCGTTTTGAGAACCGAGTATTATGGAAAAGGGGCCATTTAGCAGGCCGCTTCCATATACCGTCCTCAATTTTTTATAATATTCTCTGTTCTCTTCGTCCATTCTGGCGATTTTTTCCCAGAGAGGGGCGGAAAAAACCGCCGCTGCCCCTTCGGGATCCATATCGTGGCGCCGCAGCAAAAGATCGCAGAGATAGGTGATGACCTCGGTATCCGTCTTCATGGTGCACTTGTAACCAAAAGTATTGATATAGCGCCTGTTGGCATCATAGGATGAAACCTCGCCATTGTGCACGATACTCCAGTCCAGAAGTGAAAAAGGATGTGCTCCCACCCACCAGCCGGGAGTATTGGTGGGAAATCTTCCGTGAGCCGTCCAGAGATAACCCTCATAATCGTCCAGCCGGTAAAATTCTGCAATATCTTCGGGGAAACCGACCCCTTTAAAGACACCCATATTTTTGCCGCTGGATACTATATAAGCTCCTTCTATGCTGCTGTTGACCTCCATAACCTGCCGGGCTACGTACTCTTTGCCGCTGATCTTGAGATCTCGGAGACCTTCGGTAGGGGGCTCGACAAAATAGCGCCAGATCAGTGGAGGTTTGGAAAGATTTTTGGGAGGTCGGGTGGGAATCTCCTCCCGCGAGGAAATTATGAAGCTACTTTCCAGCAGCTCCTCAGTGCTTTTTCTGCTCTTTCTATCCTCATAAAAAATATGAAGGGCAAATTCGTTTGCATGCTGGGGATAGATCCCATAAGCGGCAAATCCCCCGCCCAATCCGTTAGATCTCTCCCTGAGCGAAGCGATAGAATTGACTATTGTGCTGGCGGAAAATCTATTCTTTTTTTGGTCGAGAACACCGCTGATGGCACAGCCATCAGATCTTCTGGTTGCAGTACTATTCATGTCTTCAAACCTCGCTATTCATAATATTATGTGTTTTGCAGTTCTGCTTGCTTCTAAGATAGATTTGGGGGTTTATTCCGGCCGGGCCTGGAAAAAAGCCCCATTCCGGAATAAAACCCCTTAAGTCTGCAGATATATAACCAGGCGGAGATTTAAGTTTTAATATTTGCGGAGATAGGTATCAATTTCCCAGGAATGAACCTGCTTCTTGTAATCGTTCCACTCCAGCTCCTTAGCCCGGATGAACATGTTGTAGATATGATCGCCCAGTGCCTCTTCCATCAATTCACTCTGCTTGAGCTCTTCCACAGCTTCCTTGATATTGCCGGGAAGACTGGGGATTCCTTTCTCCTCACGGTCCTCATCGCAAAGGTTATAAATATTCTCTACGGTTTCAGATCCGGGATCAATCTCGTTCTTGATACCGGTTAAACCAGCCTTGAGCATGACCGCCATGGCCAGATAGGGATTGGAAGAAGGATCGGGGTTTCTGAGTTCCACTCTGGTACCCTGACCGCGGGCAGCAGGAACCCTCACCAGAGCGCTTCTGTTGCGGGAAGACCAGGCCACATAAACAGGAGCTTCATAACCCGGCACCAGTCTCTTGTAAGAATTGATTGTGGGGTTGGTAATGGCGGCAAATTCAGGAGCATATTCCAGCAATCCGCCCATATAATAATAGGCTTCCTGGCTAAGCCCCAGCTCATCATCGGGATCATAAAATATGTTCTCTCCGTCCTCGAAGAGAGACTGATGAACGTGCATACCCGAGCCATTGATGCCTTCTATGGGCTTGGGCATGAAAGTAGCATGCAGCCCATGATCCCGAGCTATCTTCTTGGTGACGAATTCAAAGGTGGCTATATTATCAGCTGTGCGCAGAACATCAGTATGTTTGAAATCTATCTCATGCTGGCCGGAAGCCACCTCGTGATGGGAGGTTTCTACCTCGAATTCCATCTCCTCTAAAGCTATGGAAATCTCCTGACGGGCACTTTCGCCTTTATCCACCGGTGAAAGATCAAAATATCCTCCCTTATCGTGAGTTATGGTGGTGGGTTCTCCATTCTCGCTGAGTTTAAAAAGGAAAAATTCTGGTTCCGGTCCGGCGTGCATGGAATAACCCATCTCTTCTGCCTCGGCTATCACGTTTTTAAGAGTGCTGCGCGGGCAGCCGGCAAATGGCTCTCCCTCAGGCGTATAAATATCGCACATCAACCGGGCTACCTTGCCGTGGCCGTTTTCCCAGGGGAAGATGGTAAATGTGTCGAGATCAGGATTTAAATACATATCCGATTCCTGGATCCGGGAGAAACCCTCGATAGAGGACCCATCGAACATTATCTCACCATCGAGTGCATCGGGCAGCTGATCAACTGTTATAGCTACATTTTTCAGAGTACCCAGAATGTCGACAAACTGCAGATGGATAAACTTGACATTGTGCTTTTCAGCTTCTTCCAGGATGATCTCTTTGCTCATGCTCATGATTATCACAGCTCCTTTTTAAAGTTTAATAACAGAATCTAATTGCTTTTCGTTCCGGCCGTTCAAAATCTGTTCTTTCAACTTCGCTAGTTTAATACTACTATACAGTTCGCCAAAAATAAACAGCAGGGCTGACTATGATACTAGTATACATGTATTAAGCATCAGCCCTGCTGAGGGTTAGATCATATTTAGTTTTAGCTCATTCTTCATCATACACTTCATCAAAAACTTCTATGATGCTTTTTCTGGCCTGTTCTATATGCTCCCGGGCCCGGGCCCGGGCTTTTTCCGGTTCTTCCTCTCTGAGGGCTTCCACCAGCTCCCGAAGCTCTTCCAGAGTCTGCCTCATTCTGCCCTCTCGATCGAGGCTGCTCGAGCGGAACCGATTTATCTGCTCAAAAAGATTGTCGAGCATCTTTTTCAGCCAGATATTATCGGCAGTATCGTAAATAATCTGATGAAAGGAAATCTCAATTTCGACGCATTCATCCAGCTCATTTTCATCAAGACAGTCTTCCAGATCAACGATGTGCTGCTCCAGCCTGTTTAGAATCTCCTGGTTCATCTCCCGGGCAGCCAGATAGGCAGCCAGCCCCTCGAGCTCCGCCCGCACCTGAAACAGGTCATTGATCTCTTTTTTCGATTTTATTCCGGCGATAAAAATACCCCTTTTGGGGACTACCGCTACCAGATTTTCCAGTTCCAGCATCTGTATAGCTTCCCGGACCGGGGTTCTGCTCACATCCAGTTCGCTGGCAATCTCCATTTCGGTTATTTTTTCCCCGGGTTTCAAGATTCCATCCAGTATGCTTTCCCGCAGATTTTCATAAATTTGTTTTCTCAGTGGTTTATAGCTGTACGAGTCGAGCGGCGGTAGATTGAGATCATCCGACATCTGATCACCTCCAGATATTTTCCGACAGGCCGATAATATCGCGCAGAAGGTTGAGATCGAGATTTTCGCCCAGCATATCGGCCAGCTTATCGTATTCCTGTTCCTTCAACTCCTGATAATTTTTTCCCTCCGTCTCTACTCCTTCATACCCCAGTTCCCTGCGCAAATTTTCCAGCAGCTTTCCTGTCCATTCTCCATTCTCAAATATTCCGTGCCAGTAAGTCCCGAGAATACTGCCGTCCTCGTTGAGAAGAGAGATAATATTGCTATCGGCCCGGGCCAGGCCAGCAGCTTCATCATCGCACTCTTCTCCCGGCACCAGAGGCCTTAAATGATCACCATAGAGAAGTTCTGTTTCCCCCATGTGGATTTCATAACCCTCAAGTTCCAGCCCCTTCATACCGGCAAAAAAACCGTCATCCTCATATAGCCATTTCCCCGATGACTGTACGGTGCGCTTGTCCGGGTTCATCTCGGTCTCCAGCGGCAGCATATCGAGGCCGGGAATTTCCTGCAGATTGCTCTCAGCTCCCTCAGGATCGGCCAGCTTTCGGCCCAGCATCTGAAACCCTCCGCAGATACCGATCAGCATCCCCTCCGAGCTGGCATGCTGTTTAATAGCCCGGTCTAACCCTCTGTTGCGCAGCCAGATTCTGTCTTCGAGAGTATTTTTGCTGCCGGGTATGATCAGCACGTCGGCAGAGTCGACCTCTTCGGGGTTTTTGATGTATTCAACGCTGACCCCATCATACATCTCCAGGGGATTGAAATCGGTGAAGTTGGATATATGGGGCAGCAGAATCACCTTGATCTGCAGACCGCTGCTGTCGTCGACAGAAGAGCTCAATCTTTCGCTGAGGCTGTCCTCATCATCCAGAGCGAGTTCGATATAGGGAAGCACCCCCATGAAGGGAATGTCAAGCATATCCTCCAGCTGCCTCAGACCCGGTTCCAGAAGGCTCTTGTCGCCTCGAAATTTGTTGATGATTAGAGCTTTGACCAGTTTGCGGTGCTTTTCCGGAAGCAGCTCCACGGTACCGTAAAGCGAGGCAAAAACTCCTCCTCTATCGATATCGCCAGCCAGCAGCACAGGCGCATTCACCATCTCAGCCATTCCCATGTTGACGATATCGTTTTTCTGAAGATTTATTTCCGCCGGGCTTCCTGCTCCCTCTATAACCACCACATCGTGTTTTGCAGCCAGTTCTCGATAGGCTTCATTGACGACCGATTTCAGCTGTGGTTTATACTCATAATATTCTCCAGCCTTCATATTTTCCTGAGGCTTCCCTCTCACTATGATCTGCGATCCCTTCTCTCCAGAAGGTTTTAACAGCACGGGATTCATTCTCACATCGGGATCAAGCCCGGCAGCTTCCGCCTGAAAAACCTGAGCTCTGCCCATCTCCCGGCCATCTGCTGTTACAAAAGAATTCAAAGCCATATTTTGAGCTTTGAAGGGAACAGCGCTGATTCCCTCTCTTTTAAGCAGACGACAGATTCCGGCCACCAGCACACTCTTGCCTACCGAGGAGCCGGTTCCCTGGACCATAATATTATCAGCTAGGTTTACAGCCATGAATTTATCTCCCCCGCACATAGGTTTAACCAGCGAGCCACGAATTTTTGATTGCCGAAAAAATGCAGATGAGGATAGCCGGCCAGCACATTTTCTTTTACAGCCATTCCCGGGCGGGCCTCGCCGCTTCTCTGTCTTTTCACCCGGCCTTGAAAGGGCAAAGATCCGCTCTCTTCCAGGCGGGAATAGTGGAATTCGTGGCCGCGCAATTTTAAGCCGTCGGACAGATCGATATTTACATAACCAAAATTCTGCAGACTGTCGGTCATCACAGTTCTTCCGGAGAAATATTCGACCATGGTAAAACAATCTCCTCCGCGGCTGCAGATTTCCTCCATGAGATACATAAAACCACCGCATTCAGCAAAACAGGGCAGGCCCTGTTCCAGCCGCTGTTTCAAATTCTCACGAAATTTGCGATTGCAGCTGAGTTCTTCTGCAAAAACCTCAGGAAAACCGCCGGCCATATAGAGGCCGTCAAGTCCGGCGGGGAGTTTTTCATCCTGCAGAGGACTGAATTCAACGAGCTCACAGCCCAGTTCCCGGAGAAGATCGAAATTGGCCCGATAGTGAAAGCTGAAGGCCTCATCGCGTGCCACACCTATTTTCAAATTCTGGCCCGGCAGCTGCAGGTTTCCGGAATTTTTAGCGGTCAGAGAGGCAGCCGGCCCGCTGTTTTTCTCCTCTTCTGGCTTCGTAAAATTATCAGCCTCTTCGGCGAGATTGAGGATAGAATCGAGCGATAAGTTTTCTGCCACCATGTCACCCAGAACAGTCGCAGCTCTCTCCAGCTCTTTTAGTTCTCCGGCCGGAATCAGACCCAGATGCCGCTCCGGAAGTTCAACATCGATATTTTTGGGCAGATAACCGACGCATTCGAGATCCGTCTCGCTTTCTAAGGCCTCAGCTATGAGTTCAAAATGACTTTGACTGCCCACCCTGTTGGCGATAACACCAGCCAGGTTCAATTCAGAACTGAACTCGCTGTAACCCTTTGCCATGGCGGCTGCACTCCTGGCCATGCCGCCTGTATCTATAATCAGCAGCACCGGGATGTCTAACATTTTTGCTATTTCCGCCGAGCTGCCTCGGTCCGTCCTGGGACTTGCGCCATCGAAAAGCCCCATCACTCCCTCGACCACCGAAATTTCGGCTTCGGCGTTTTTCTGCTGCCATAGATGCCTCAACTGTCCGGAGGGAATGAGCCAGCTGTCGAGATTATAAGAACCGGTATCGGTGACGTATTCGTGAAAACCCGGATCTATATAATCAGGCCCTACTTTGAAGGGCTGTACCCGCAGGCCTTTTTTCTTCAGAGCGCTCATCAATCCCAGGGAAACTGAAGTTTTTCCCACCCCGCTGCCGGTTCCGGCAATCATCACAGCTCTTAAAGTTTCTGCTGAGCTTTTATCCTCTCGCTCCTTGCTGCTGATATCGACCAATTTTACGCCTCCTCCAATTAAAACACATTAAATTAAGACAGCTCAAAATTCACCTGCCCACTTCAATACATGTATTCATCCATTATATTGTTCTGCAGGAACAGACAATATTCCTGTCACAAAACAGGTAAAAATAATTTTCTGAAATTAATTTTTTCTGCTCAAACTTTTAATTCAGGATCTTCCTGTCTTCAGCTGGTAGATATCCCATAAGATCACTGTCATGACAATAATGGCTGGAAGATATAAAGCAAAATGATACTCGAAATTTTTCGAAACTCAGGTTAAGTCCCTGGCCAAAAAATAGTGTCCCCGGCTCAGGATGTGCCGGGCTGAGCGTGAGCTCAAGGACGAGCTCTCGCGAAGGGAGCGCATCTTTCACATTTTTCCCGATTACATCCTCTTGCTTGAGTCCGGTCAACTTTTCAAAAGCTTCATTTACCTCTAAAAACTTGTAATCGATAGGCTCGCCTTCTGGAGAAAAAATCATGCGGTGGATGGCATATCCATTTAGAGCATGCTGAAAAAAACGTTTACAGAAATCGATATAGGTCATTACTCGATCCACCACTTTAGGTAATAATTAAAGTTTGCTTTTTCCGGATATAATTCCCACAGAACGCTCAAACACTTTCTCAGCCGCTAATTCAGTCCGCAACATCACGTTTTTAATATTGCCCTGTTAGTGTATTTTCAACACCAATTTAGGTTAAAGCCAATCCCGGGTGAATAGAAATTTCACACCCACATTTGATTAACTCAAACAGAAAGTCCCCTCAATTCGACAAAACCACCAGCCGGTGTTATAATTAAAATCAATACAGAAATTCTTCAGGAGATGAAAAAAATGGGTGATGAACAGCAGCAAAATATAGATGTTCAGGAAGAAAAAGACTTTGAAACCTGCCAGCATTACTGCCCTCACTGGGATAAAATCGAGTCACTGGAGAATGATAACCTGGCCAGGGGTGAAGTTAAGGAACTGGCATCAACTTTCAAGGTGCTGGGAGATCCGACCAGGTTGAGAATAATAAACGCTCTCGCCCGGGAAGAACTCTGTGTCTGTGATATCAGTGAACTTCTGGATATGAGTCAGTCGGCCATCTCCCATCAACTGAAAAAACTGCGCGATCTTGATCTGGTTAAATATCGAAAAGAAGGTAGAGTGGTCTATTATTCTCTGAGCGATGATCACATACTTCAGCTTTTCTGTCAGGGATTGAATCATGTGCGGGAGTAAATTTTTTCTCTCCGAGATCGCCAGTTCTTTTTAAACTTTGACAGAGAAACGAATTTATCCTATAATTGAAGACAACATATGAATAAACGTGCATATATTTTTATCATTTATATGAATATCTGTTCAAACATTGAATTTTTGGGGGTATTGCATGCTGCAAAAAAAATTTGAAATCGACGGTTTGAGCTGTGTTGACTGTTCATTGAAAATCGAAAAAGAAGTGAATAATTTATCCGAGGTCGAGCGGGCCGATCTGAATTTCGCCACGAAAGAGCTCAAATTAAAAATAGAAAACTCCGAACAGCTGGAACAGAACAGGATCAGCAAAAAGATCAAAGATATCGTGAACAGGATAGAAAACGACGCCAGAGTTGTGCCTAAAGATTCAAATTCAAACCACGACCGTAATATCGGCCCTGGAAAATCATCTGCCGCGGACAGGAATACTTTCAGGAGAATACTGACGGGTTTAAGCTTTCTTAAGTTTAAAATTTTGAGATTGACAGCCGGAGTCCTTCTGTTGGCAGCAGCTTTACTGCTCAATGCTGGAACTGCTGTCACTCTCTTTCTCTATCTGTCAGCTTATGCAGTCACCGGTTATAAAGTCCTGATCAAAACGGTTAAAAACGGAATCAGCGGCAATTTTTTCGATGAGAATTTTCTTATGACGATAGCAACTCTGGGAGCTTTCGTCATTGGTGAATATCCCGAAGGTGTGGCTGTAATGCTATTTTATGAAACCGGTGAGACAGTTAAAGACGCTGCTGTCAACCGCTCGCGCCAATCAATTAAAGCGCTTCTCGATATCAAACCGGAAATAGCTCATTTAAAAATGGATAAAGGGATAAAGACCGTTTCTCCAGAAGAGGTAAATATTGGCGATGAGATCATCGCAAAGCCCGGCGAAAGAATTCCGCTGGATGGGGTGGTCGTAAACGGGGAATCGGCAGTGGACACCTCGGCTCTGACCGGAGAATCGGTGCCCGAAACCAAACGCCCCGGTGACGATGTGCTCAGCGGCTCCATCAATAAAAGCGGAACTCTGACGTTAAAAGTGAAAGAGGAGTTTTCCGATTCTACGGTAAACAAAATTCTGCGGCTGGTCGAAGAAGCTGCCGGCCGCAAAGCAAAAACAGAAAGATTCATAACCAAATTCGCCCATTATTATACTCCTGCGGTTGTTCTGGCAGCAGCCCTGCTGGCAACAATTCCCCCGCTAATACTGGAAGGAGCAGCCTTCAGCAGCTGGATTTACAGAGCGCTGATCTTTCTGGTCATATCCTGTCCCTGTGCGCTGGTAATCTCCATTCCCCTGGGATTTTTTGGAGGGCTCGGATCCGCCTCCCGGCAGGGGGTGCTGATAAAAGGTGCAAACTATCTGGAAGCCTTAAACGATGTCTCGACTGTGGTGATGGATAAGACAGGCACGATAACAAGAGGAGTTTTTGAAGTCAACCAGATCCTGCCGGCGGCCAATATATCGCGCTCTGAGCTTCTTAAAACAGCCGCGGCAGCCGAACTAAACTCCAACCATCCCATAGCTGAAGCTCTCCGCAAAAGCGCCGGCGAGCTGCCGATAAAGCAGGACGATATAGATAATTATCGGGAAATGGCCGGTCGGGGCGTAACTGCCACCATAAAGGGAGAGGAAATACTGGTAGGAAACGATAAACTTATGGAGGAAAAAAATGTCGATTATATCTCTTCTGACTCCGGCCGAACCCGGGTTCACGTGGCAGCTGACGGAAATTATCTCGGCAGGATAGAAATTTCCGATCGTCTCAAGCCCGACAGCCTGAATATTATCTCAAATCTTCTGGATAACGGCACCAGGGTGGTAATGCTCACCGGAGACAGCAGGGAAGCAGCTGCAGAACTGGCAGAGAAAGCAGGGCTGGAAGAATATTTTGCCGAACTGCTTCCTGACGATAAAGTCGAGAAGCTGGAAAAAATCATCCGCGACAGCAAGAAAAAAACGGCATTTATAGGTGATGGAATCAACGATGCACCCGTT
The DNA here is from genome assembly GCF_900103135.1 of Halarsenatibacter silvermanii. Lineage (NCBI taxonomy): Bacteria > Bacillati > Bacillota > Clostridia > Halanaerobiales > Halarsenatibacteraceae > Halarsenatibacter > Halarsenatibacter silvermanii. The sequence continues at coordinate 36,711 of NZ_FNGO01000019.1, forward strand.
CTGGCCCGGGCTGATATTGGCATCTCGATGGGCGGTCTGGGGTCCGATGCCGCGGTGGAAGCTTCCGATGTCGTGTTGATGAATGACCGCCTATCAGATTTTCAAGCCGCTCTGAATGTAGCCGGGTCGACCCGCCGGATAGTGATGGAAAATATTATTATGGCTCTGGGCATCAAAGGAATATTTCTGCTGCTGGGAGCTTTTGGTTTAGCCACGATGTGGGGGGCGGTCTTTGCCGATGTGGGAGTGGCGCTGCTGGCGGTTCTTAATTCAGCCCGCCTGATAAAAAGTAAGTCAGACTACCCTCATTCGCCTTACCCATCCACTGAAATAACAGATAAAAAGCAGCCTCCTCAATCATCTTTTGGTGATTCCTGATGAAAGGAGGCCGCTTATCAGACGCTTAATTTCAATTTTAGATTTTAAGAGATTAACGGATTACTCTTCGGCCGGGCGAGTAAGCTCTTCCATGTAATTGTCCTTCTCTTTGGCCACAACTCCGGCCAGCACTATCAAAGCTATCAGGTTGGGAGCTGCCATCAAACCATTGAGCGTGTCAGCCAGCAGCCATATCGGTTCTAAGGCACCTACCGCTCCTAGAAAAAGGAAGCCCAGAAACAGAAAGCGATAGGGTACTACTACTCCCTTACCGAATATATACCGCCAGCTCTCCTCCCCGTAAAAAGACCAGGTCAGCATGGTGGTGTAGGCAAATATGATGATGCTGGTGTTTATGATATAACCTCCCGGACCTGGCAGGCCTCTGGAAAAACCTTCAGCCGCCAGCACCGCTCCCGTTTCACCGGTACCAAGAGCGCCGGTCAAAAGAACTACCAGAGCTGTAATGGTTCCTACAATTATCGTATCTATAAATACTTCCCAGATACCCCACATGCCCTGACGGGTAGGTTTGTTGCGGGCCTGAGCGTGAATTATCGAAGCTGCTCCCAGGCCGGCTTCGTTGGAAAAGACTCCGCGGGCAACACCGAAGCGCACCGCCATCCTGACAGTAGCTCCTGCAAAACCACCGAAGGCCGAAGCCGGTGTAAAAGCTTTGGTGAAAATATCGGCAAAAACAGCCGGCACCGAACCGATATGCAAAATTATGATCAAACCGCCGCCGATAAAGTAAAATATAGCCATGATCGGCACCAGTCGTTCAGCAACACGACCAATTCTTTTAACTCCGCCAAGGATAACAAGGGCCACAAAAAAGACCACAAGAATGCCGGTCAACCAGGTGGGAACCGCAAAGCCGTCTTCAGCAGCATGTGCCAGCGTGTTCGACTGAACCATATTGCCGATACCAAAAGCAGCTATGCCGGCAAAGAAAGCATAAAGAACAGCCAGCCATTTCCATTTGCCACCCATACCGTTTTGAATATAATACATAACTCCACCGGTAAAATCATCTTCACCTTTTTTCTCACGGTATTTTATTCCCAGCTGGGCCTCGGCAAATTTGGTGGCCATGCCGAAGAGAGCACATATCCACATCCAGAAAATAGCTCCCGGACCTCCAAGCGAGAGAGCGGTGCTGACCCCCGCAATGTTTCCCACACCCAGGGTGGCCGCCATAGCCGAGCTTATCGCCTGAAAGGAGCTCAAAACTCCGCCTTCATCTTCAGCTTCTTTGCTAAAATATCTTCCGAAACTCTGATCCCAGGATAATTTAAAATGAGTAAATTGAAAAAAGTTCAATCTGACTGTCAGGTACACGCCGGTACCAACCAGCAAAATTAAAAAAGGCGGTCCCCAAACCACTGCATTAACCGCATCATTCAACTCCAGGAGCGATTCAATCATCTTTATTCCCCCTATTTTTATTATATGCAGCCGATTAAAATATCCGCAGTTTAAAGCATTTTTATATTTTTCAGCACCACTCCCTTTACTGCTTTTATAGAAATGATAGGGGAAATTGTTGTCAGTATAAGTTATTATAATTAAATAAGTTTAAAAATAATATTTTTATTACTAGTATAATTTTATATTAAAACTATCGATCATTATTATAATTGTATATCATGATCTGCAACTCCTGCAAAAAAAATTAAAAATTTCATAAAATTTTAATGACAATTGAATACGCCGATGATCGATCATTATCACCGGCAGTAATGGTCAAAAATAATCTTCCAGCCGCCGAAAAACCCCCTCCCAGCCCAGCGATCTAACAGCCTCTCTATACTCCTTATCTGCGAGGAATGAAAAATCCTCTGACTCTGTAATTTGAGCCTGTAGTGCCCGGGCCAGCCTCTTTTCAAAATTTTTCATGCCTTTCTCGGATGGAATATCAACATTTTTCAAGGGGGGCAGTTTTACTTTTTGAAGCACTGACTTTTCCTGAATTACTTCCGGCAGATAATTCGAAACTCCGGGTATATCGCTGGTTACCACCCTGAGACCGCAGGCCAGTGCCTCCAGGATAACCAGAGCAAATCCTTCATAAAAGGAAGGCAGGCAAAAGATGCTGGCCTGGCGAAGCCTCTCTCCCACCTCGTGCTGGGGCAGAAGTCCTGTCAGTTCAACCGAAAAATCCGCCGATTCAGCAAGCTGACAGATTAATTCTTTTTCTTTTCCCTGGCCGGAACCGATCAAAGTCAGCTTCACGTTTTTATTTTCGGTAGAAGTCAGAGCCCGCTCCAGGGCTCTCAGCAGCGAAATTACGCCTTTAGAACGGCTCAGCTTGCCCACGTAAACGATTTCAATTTCATCGTCTTCTTTCCGGGAGGAAATGTCCTCCCGACCGGGAAAATAAAAATTATCCTGATTATAGCCAAGTCCTGTGACAGCTATTTTATTTTCATCAACCTCAAGCATATCAACAATCTGACGCTTCTGATATTTATTGAGAGCAAATATTTTGTCCAGTCTTTCCGTTCCTCTTTTTATTCTATCCGCGAAGCGGGGATTTTTTTGAAGCTGCCTTAATCCTGTGCCGTGAGAGATTCCTATGACTTTCAACCCGGTAAACTTTTTAGCAACCTCAGCTGTAACAAGCCAGAGATGATGGGCAAGAATAGTGGGGGCCTCAAATTCACCTACAGCCCTTTCAATCTGCTCAAGATAGGATTTCAACAATTTTTTCTCTTCATTTTTCGTCAGAGAAGAATATCTCCGGGATTGATAGGGCATATTATCGCTCATTCCGAAGATGGGAAAATCCAGACGGCCGTTAAGAAATTTCACCGGCCAGTAATCCTCCCTGAAGTCTGCGCAGTCCTCTTCTGCACTTCCTTTTTGTGCTGCAGCTACAACCGCCTGATCATATTCCCGGCGGTGAGCCTGACGGTAGATTGACTGTAAGTACATACCGCTGCCGGTGCAGGCCGGCCTCTGTCCCAGAACCTGGATCAATTCTGCTGACATTTTTATCCCCCTGCCTGCGATGTATATAGAGATATGGTCCTCCTCCGAAACAGCTGGGTAAATTTCTATATTTACTGTATAATCAAGGTTGCTTATAACCTTGATTGTTGGTTTCAAAAAGCATCGTAAGCTATAAAGCGGGGTGATACTGGAAATTTTTCAAGGCTCGGGTCAGCTCCCTGGCCAAAAAAATTGTATCCCTGGCTCAGGATCTGCCGGTCTGAACTTAAAGCTCAGGGAAATGCTTTTGCGAAGGAAGCACTATTTTTTGGCCGAAAACTAAACCTAAACCCAGGAAAAATTTCATCGTGAACAGAGCATTATAGCCTGCGATGATAAGCAACATGAATATGACTAAAACTATATTAAACCAGCTGATATGGAGAAGATCAAAAAATATAAATGGAGGCGAGGGCTGGATTTGAACCAGCAATCGGGGACCTGCGGTCCCCCGCCTTAACCGGGTTTGGCCACCTCGCCTCAATTGTGAATTTTTTTCTTTTATCAGTATCTATTTTAGAAGATTTTCCCTCGGCTGTCAAGAACAGCTCAGAAAACAATTACTGCCACTGCTGTTATGAAAGGAATAGTGAAGAGGCTCAATAGAGTGGTTATAAAGACTCCTTCAGAGGCCAGCCGATGGTCTCCCGAAAAGCGCGCAGCAAAAATAACGCTGTTGGCAGCTGCGGGCATCGCTATCTGCAAAGTTATCACTGAAGCCAGTATTGCTGGCAGCGAAACCAGCCGGAAAACTGCCAGAGCTGCCAGGGGAAAAACCAAAAGTTTGAATAAGCTCAGGCCCAGCAGCTCAGGTTTTACAATCAGTCTGCGCAGTTCCATCCCGTAAAGTGAAGCACCTATGACTATCATGGAGAAGGGAAAAGTTGCATCGCCGATCAAATTGATAGCTTCCGCCAGAGCTCCCGGCACCTCTATTCCCGTCAGCAGGATAAAAAAGCCGACGCCCAGAGCCAGTGTTCCGTTATTTTTGAATATCTGTAACATTCTGGCAGGCTTCATGCTTTCACCTTTCTCCTGCAATATGTATATTCCATAAGTCCAGATAACCGCGTTAAAAGGAATCTGTCCTATCGAACCGTAAAAAACCCCGTATTCGGGAAATATAGCCCCCAGAACCGGAAGTCCCATATAACCGATATTAGAAAAAATCATCAGGAACTTTATGGTCTGTCTGTGCCGCGGAGAGCCCGACAATCTTTTGGACGTCAGCGAGGCGAGCAGGACGATGATAAAATATACTCCCGCCCAGCCGGCCAAAAGCAGCAGAACATTCTGCAGCATCTCCCCCTCTATATCAACCATCATAGCTGAAATTATCATAAATGGTAGTATATAATCCAGAAGCAGATCAAATAAAAATTCTCTATCCCGCTCTTTTATGATCCCTTTTTTGCGCAGATAATAACCGAAAAAAAGAATCAAAAAGAGGGCCAGTATTTGATTTAAAAGCGGCATGAATGGCATATCGTTTCCCTCACCCTTTTATAATATAATACTTCCCCAGGCCAGCCCTATCAAACCGAGAAAAGCCAGTTTAAAATCCATCTTTCAACTACTTCCGATGCTGCAAAAGCTCTCCGGCAACTTCTTTTAAATTCAAATCATTGACTTCTTCAACTTTGTTTTTATAATAATCGGGAATCTCTCTGGCCCCTGTATATGCTCCAGCAATTCCGCCGGCAATAGCACCAATTGTATCGCAGTCACCGCCCAGGTTGGCAGCAATAAAAGCAGCTTCAATTGGATCTCCCTGAGCCAATTTCACTATCGCCAGAGAAGTAGGTACACTTTCAGGAACTGACACTCCCGCACCAACAACATTATACAATTTTTCCAGAGCTTCTTCCTGCAAAGAACTATCTTCGATTATCTGAAAAGCCAGATAAGTTCGTTCAATAACGGACGGATCAAATACCCCTCTTCCTCTTCTATAACCCATGCGCATGGCTTTGATCGCATTATTAAAAACCCGATCTAAAGAATCTGAGGTCATGGCTGTAGAAATCGCAGCTGCCACGCCCGAAGCTCCTGCTATAGCAACATCGGTATGATGAGTGGGAAGACATACTTCCTCTACGGCATCTACTAAACTCTCGAAATCTTTCTCTGATTTCAGGATACCAATCGGTGAGATCCGCATAGCTGCCCCATTGGTATTGCCAAATTTACCTGTTTCTTCCACCGGCTCACCATCTTTAATTTTCTGAAGTGCTCTGCGGGAACTCGGCCCCAGCTGGTTATTTTCTAAAGCATTATTTTCCTTCACCCATTCCAGCAGATTATCGGCAATTTTACGAGCTTCTATCTCACCTTCGGACTGAATTACAGCCTCAGCTATTTTGAGGGCCTGATTTGTATCATCGGTAATCTCGCCCGCTTCCATCCCTTCAGCTACAAAATGGCCATCCGGCCCGGGCATAAAATCGGTAATTTCTCCAAAATGTCTCTTTACCTTCTGCCTGGGCCACAACTCAGAAGGCATTCCCAGAGCATCACCAATTGCCACTCCCAGCAAAGTTCCGTAAGCCTGATCGATTAATGACATATTATTTCTCCTCTCAGAAATTTTTGACTTCCCCTTTTTTCTCCAGATGCCGCTTCGGTTAAAATTTCTATCATATCTTTTGTTGAAAATATATCCGAGCTCAAGTAATATAGTATTGTTTATGGCGGAGTAAAATGCAGATAATCGCAGCTAAAATTACGGAGATACAGCTAATAAACAAAAGACATCTCCAGCCATCCCGAATAAGCCCCCTGAATACCCAAAATTCGGGAGATAATAGAAAGGATGCTGAAGATGCCTCAAATAGATTATATCAAAATTGAGCGAAAAAGAAAGGAGTTAAAATAATAATTCTAATCCTGTTCCAATAAAACTTAACTTTAAAGAGCCCGCCCCCTGATTTTTTAAGTCAGCTGCTCTTTTATTTTTCTACTGTACTCCCTGCCTTCTTCATTATCGCTTATTAGCCTTATCTGCTCGGGCCGACCCACTCCGAGCCCAATTTCAGCCGCGCGAGCTATCTGCTCAAGTTCAAAAACAGGCGTTTTCATTATCACATCTTTAGCGCCCAGTTCTTTGAGAACTGAAACTCCAGCAGCATCGACGGCAACCGGGTCTCCGCTGACCAGGGTTACATCAGCCTGTACCCGCTCTCCTGAGGAAGGTCCTCCATCTGTAAATGCTTCTACTCCATCTATAACGTATATATCGGGATCATAGGCCAGATTTATTTCGGCTATGAGATCTCTCATATTGTCAGAACCATGCAGCTCATCCATATAATTCGTGTCGACTCTGGGAATTATGCCCACAGCCAGTTTGAGAGCCATGGTAAATTGACCGCCGAACTGATGAGTTTTCAAACAGCCTGCTGCTACTATGTGATCGACCTCATGCAGTATGCGAGGAATGTGAAAGCCATCTCTCCAGTTGAGATCATCATGCTGAAAATGAATGAGTTCGTCATCTGATACCTGGTCGAAATTTACGACTTCTACTCCTTTTTCCTGAGCCAGCTCAAAAATTCCCTTTTCTTTCATCACTTCTTCTGTGTTGGGGGGACCGCTGCGCTCCCCGATAATTATCTCACCGGCGCCTTCTTTCTGCAGCCAATCGATTATAGCTGTGAGAGTATCATTATGAGTTGAACCTGGAGCAGGATCGGCAGTGTTGAAATTGGGTTTGATGAGCACGCTATCCCCTTCAACTTCGGGCGGAGACATGAGCTCAAAACTTCTCTGGACAGCCTCGCGACGATCATCTGTCCTGATAAGACCTACCTCGGCTTTCTCACCTGATTCCGCGCTAATATTTCCGCTAAAAAGATAGGGCATCAGGCTAAATCCGGCCATCATAGCTCCTCCTCTGACTATAAATTCTCTTCTATTCATGGCAGAAAAAATCTCATTCTCATCTTCCCGGGAGTTTTTACTATCGGAAATAGAGGTAGACTCTTTATGATTCGGCTGTTCTCCATAAAAATCATCCACAGTGAACCCCCCTCCAAAAACTTTATTATTTTGCTTAATTTTAATTATAGCAGTAATTATCAGGAAAAGAAAACTCAGAGGGTGGGGAGCAAAGATATAACTGTTTTAGCACCACCTCAAGCAACAGAGAAGAAAGTTCTCCTGTTAAACAATATAGAATATGAAAAATAATTGACCGGTGTTGGAGTTGACAACCGGGGTTTTTTTTATTAAAATGAGTGATGCAGGATAAAGGTTAATAAATATAATTAATTATTTTGCGCCTGTAGCTCAATTGGATAGAGCGGCTGACTACGGATCAGCAGGTTGGGGGTTCGAGTCCTCCCAGGCGCACCATTGCTATGTCAACAAACAAAGCAACTCCGCTTATTATGTAAAAACTGATTGTACTGCTATTCAAATTCCGGGCTGTAAAAGGCCCGGTTTTTAATTTGTTCTAAAAATTCATGCTATGTTTGTGGTGGATATTAAAAGACGCTATGCGAGTAATATTTACCTCTTGAATCAACCTAATTTAGCCTTTTTTAATCGCGGTAGCTTAAGTATGGCATTAGCAAATTGTTTGCATTTAAAAATCGGTTGAATAAAAATACTGCTGTAAATTGAATAAATGGGTTTATTGGTCTAATTAAAATTTAGGGTCTTGCAGCAAGAAATCCGAAAAATTTTACATGTAAATGTAAGCAGATAATTGAGAATGCATTATGGCAGATAGATACGGACAGACGGAAGAGGATATAGAGTAGTTGGTCAGAGTGGGAGTCAAATAGCTCGAGATAATATATTTTCCTCCCCTGAATAACTTGTAAAACACCAGTAAAACCGACGTTTTTGCTATTTATTGAATTTTTGTTTTGTGAACTTAAATTAGTTGTATTAACTTATAAAATCAAATTATAAATCTCCTCACATTCATTTATAGTTAATTTTATTTTGCGTTTGATATTTTCATTATTCACAGAAAACCAGCTATATTCCGCATTAAAGTCCTCAATTCTAATCATTCTTTTTAGAGTTTTTATATCTAATTTTATGTTTGCCCAGGGATTTTGATAAAGAACTATACCTGTAGTAAAAGCAAAAATAACTCCTGACCATTTATGACTCGGATTTTCATTTGTTGGCCTGAAATATCCAGGCTTATCTAATTCTTTAAAATCTCGCCTTTGAGCATATTTTAAAGAAGTTCTGTCTTTAATAATTTTCATCTTAGGTTCCCCATAAAAACTTTGCCATAAACCGAAATTGCCAGTAATATAGTTATTTTTAAATTTTTTTGAAACATAAGGTTTAGTTGCTTCCTTTTTGATGTTTAATTCATCTGAAATTAAATCCACCCACAAGATATTATAGTTGCCGTCTATTGTTTGTTTGGCATATTTTTTATTGCTCACTATTCTATTGCGTAATCTTCCAATAAAATGTATAATATTTTCGGTTTCTCCTGTAGTTGGTCTAATAATTTCTGTATATATATCCAGAAGAGATGTCGATTTTTTCTCTTGTTGAAAAAGAGAAGATTTTTTCTGCTCTTCTTCATTTTTTATGCGAGGTGTAAAAACTTCAATGAAAATAGATTTATCTTCTTTGCAACAGGCCTCAAAATCAGGGCTTTTATCACTATCTTTTTTAACTATATTTACATTAAAATTTGAATTTATTAACCTATATAAAGTTCTTATTTCTCCCAAAGCTCCTATGACATTATTAAAATTATCATTAAAATCCATTATTCTTTCTTCCCATATTCGTTTGAACCAGTCATTCTTTGTATTTTTGACATTGATTATTGCTCTTAATGTGTATTTTGCATATTTTAAGCTGCCAGGTCTAAGCTTTGGGTTCTCAAGTGTACCTATAATTTTCTTGACAGGGTGTTTTCGATAACTTTTGTTTTTAGCAAAAACTTTTTTCTCAAATTCATTTTTTTTAACCAGTTCTTTTAAAATGTCTAAATTATCTATTTCGATCACCCCTTAAGTGATAAATGAACAAATTAAAATAATGGATTCAATGCGAAAAGTCATTTTATCCTTAATTCGATGGATAGGGAGCTTGCTATGCTGGGGATTATAATTTTGAATCTTGTTTAAATGGACTTTATGCAGTACAAACAATAATAGGATTAAAAATAAAAATATTCGAATTGCTTTTTTGCATAATGTTAAGGCTATATCATTTAACTTCTTTTCTCTCAGTTCTATAAACATTATCCACAGTTGAGTAAAACTCTACTACCATAGACTGAAAATCAGTTTCCGGTAATATATAGATCATACCTGGAGCGCCCCCCGGGGTAAATCGCAGGGAATCATTTTCAATCCAATCTTCATTTTCAGTCAAATATTCCAACTCATCAGTATCATAAACGATTCCTTCTTCCTTAATTGCCATTATCTCACTAAGTTCAGCAGAATTTGTTTTTTCTATAGCAACATCTGACGGCCTTTTTCCAGTTATACCTACCAGGGTAAAATTTTCGTTCAATTCTTTTAAATTTTCGAGCGTTAACTTTTTGTCATAATAATTATTCAATAATTGCTTTTCGCTTTCAGTGTAATCTATATCAATAAATTGATTATCTTTTTTGTTGCTCATATAAAAGGTGTGAGTGGTTTCTTCTTCCTCTAATTTCATAGCCTCAGCAATCATCTTCTCCCCAAAAATTGTATTCTGTTTCCGTCCTGTCATCAATGTAAGTAGCATTATCAGTCATATCATTCGAAGCGAAAGAATTGAGACTTAATGAAAGCAATAAAATCAAAGTTATAGATAAACATAATATTTTTTCATAATTATCCCTCCATAGAAAATAAATAATTAATTATGCTGCATTCCTATAAATTTTACATCTGCTCCTTACACTGAAGTTAATCTTAAACCCAATATAAAACCAATTATCACCCCTAGAACACTTAAGACTAACCCTGCTATTGCTAAGCCTGTTTTTTTGTTGAAAATGTTACATTTTTAACCCTTCAGCCGGAAACCGCTTTATATATCGGCTCTTAGCGGCATTCTTAGTGTGTAATACCCTATGGCGGGAATAATTTTCCGATATAAGCGGCATCATTTCCGGAAAAAATTAATTTTGGCCGGCATTACTGGCATAGTAAGCATTAACAGGATTATGTGAGTACATACTTTTAACAATATAATTATCCTTTTATCAGCTCTCAGCGATGTTTTACTCCCTGGCAGAAATAAATATAAGCGGATAGTTAATTAAAAAATAATTTTGACCAACTTTGCTGCCCCTCAATCGGCGGTTGCAAGAAAATCAGAACACACATTTAAAGCTAGTTGTTTTAAAACTCTATTTTGGATATTTTACTTCTACAAGCCATTTATTCACTCATCTATAATTTGGATGAGCCCAAAAATAGTCAGCTACATTTGGCAAGTTTTCTCTTAAAAATCTATCCCAATTAATCTCGTTATAAGTTTGTCGACTAAACTCAATCGTAATAATATTGGTGTTATTTTCTTGGCCTTTCTGGTCTATTAAAACCATATACCATTCAATTTTTAGAGTTGATATATCTTCTCTTTCTTCAAAAACTTGCTTAATAATATCTTCTGTGTTATCCATTATTCCTCCACGAGTCATTCCTGTTGTAAAATTTTCATCGCCTTGAAGGCGTAAATTTAATACATTATTGTTTTGGCCTTCTGCCCAAAAATCTACAATTCTTTTGTAACCTGTATTTGTTGAGTGGCCAGCAGTTGAACTAATTAAATGATCAACATAATCATTCATGTCTTTTTCCGCAACTGGAGTTTTTTCAGGTTCTACCTCTTCTTTATCATCTTGAACTAAATCTTCCTCTAAACGACTAAAGCTTGCTTTAATTACTTTATCTTTACTTAATTCTTCAATAGCTGTTTCAGCGCTATCAATTTCTTCATCTCCAATTTGCAATTTATCAAATTCCCATTCCTCTTCAGGCTCTGCTTCAATTTCAATATTCTCATTTTCATAGAACTGATGGGTGCCTGATGATGGTGTAATTTTTCCTTCTCCCTGAGCAACCTCCAAATTTACCTCAACTATATGTTCTTCATTAATTGTATCAATTTCTTCTTCAATTTCTTCTCTGCTAAAAGGATAATCTTCATCTTCATCCCAATGTTCTAAAGCTGTCTCATAACTATCTGCAGCTTCTGAATAATTACCTGCTTCTTTGTATTCTCTAGCCTCCTCAATTTCTTCTGATATATCTACCTCTTCAGCAGGAACAAATATTATTATCGCAATAAATGCAACTGCCCAAAGAACTCCAATTCCCTTACCTACCTTGGAAAACTTATTAGATTTAAAGACTAAAATAGCTCCCAGAGGAGGAATGAATATATTTAATAAAATAAATATAACTTTTACAAAATAATATGTTATTTTACTTTTTTTATTAGATTGTAATGCTGCTATATCATCATATGTAAACCTTTCTTCATCGCTTTCCTCTTTATCTAATGACCCATCTCCTTCTGGTTCATCTTTTTCTACTTCTTCTTCAAAAGCCTCTTCAATATCTTCTTTATTCTTATCAGCTTCGTTTTCGGTTTCAGAATTATCTTTGTCCTCAGAATAAAAATTCAGTTTCTCACCGCAATTATAACAATAATTAGCACCATCTTTGTTTTCCTCACCGCATTCTGGACAATAAATAATAACCCTCCTTTCGTTTCCTTATGACAATCTCGGCAATACGTAATACACCTCTAAATTATTTATAAACCAATAAAATCAAAGTCCATCCTCATTGTATCAAACAGATCATCACCCATAATATCATCAACAATTATTCTGCTAGGAGGGTGTTGAAAAACCCCCATGTGTACAAGACAAATTTCGCCGCAGTTTTCATCATGAAAACTCCCATAAACCCTGTTAATGCAGGCAACTATGTGGTATAATATAATTAAGTAAAGGGTTGAATTTAATACATATATGGGGGCAAAAATTCATGATGGGCAAGAAGTCTTCCCAGAAATCTTTTCATGATGCTGATTACATCTGTGAAGACGTAGTACCGAAAGATAGTTTTTATCATTCCTTACATCGTTTGGGGTCTTCTTTGTTTGATGATGAAGATTTTGCTGAAATGTACTGTGAAGATAATGGCCGT
>NZ_FNGO01000020.1 GCF_900103135.1 Halarsenatibacter silvermanii
AACAAAGGCAGAAAGATCAAAGTTTTTCATTTTGAAAGCTGTGATGATTGCGATGAAAGAGAAAATTGCACTACTGCTAAAAAAGGTCGTACTATTACTCTTCGTTACAATGAAGCAGAAGCCTTAAAAGCATTAAGACGTCAGAAAGAAGAGGAAGATTTTGAAGAAACTTATCATAAGCGCTATATCGTTGAAAGAAAGATAGCTGAGTTATTCTTTAGACACGGCATGAGGCAGGCTCGATTTTTTGGCAAACGCAAAATAGAGTTCCAGATGATGTGTAAAGCTTTAGCAGTAAACATAAAAAGACTGCCTAAACTGTTAAGCAGTGCGCCAGGAGTATGTCTCAAGAAGGTAAAAAAGGTACTTGGAAGCGGAAGTAATGAGAAAAAGGCCACTAAATCGACAGTATAGATGCTGCTGGTGTTTTATTTTTTTCTCCCAAACATTTTTGCGAGAAATTATCGCATATTTTATTTTCAAAGAACGAGGTTTTTCAACAGTCTCCTAGCATCCTTTCTATTACCTCCCGAATTTGGAGTATTCAGGAGGTTTAATTCTAGGATGCCTGGAGTTGTCCCTCCTTTTTCAGGTACACCTCTGTAATTTTAGTTTCCATTCTCTGTACTTTTAGTTTACCAAAAACATTTTGGCCACAGGTAACAGAGCCAGGACAGTAAGAAACATCAAAATTAAAGATTTGAAACTGCAAGAAGGCTATGTAGTTCTGCGTGCACTGTTTCTGAGAAATCAAACAGATCAGTGCCTTTTAAGCCCTGCTTCGAATTACACGCCATTCAGAGGGAGACACCAATAAAAAAACACCAGCATTTCGGCGGTGTCTAAAAAGTAGGGGCAAATCAAATTTCTACATTCTTCATCTTACCGTTAAATTATAGAATTTATCAGACTAAAGAATCTAAAGAATGCTGATGTGCCAGGAAATGCGGGTTGAAGTCTTCTTATAAAAAATACCCATAAGAAATAATTAAACCGCAGGCTATTAACCTGCGGTTTTTGGTGGGCTGTGATATTTAGTTGAAAGATTGCGGAATATCAAATATGGCAGTCGATGTTATTAAGATGAGTATTTTTATTCCAATCCTCGCGGTAAGTTGCCAGTTCATCAGCTATAGCTATAAGCTTCACATCCGGATATTTATCCTTGGCATTATTGTACTGCTTGAGGAGTTCTCGATCTTCTGTAAGGCTATCTTCCCAGGCTCCCATGTGAAAACGGATGGCCAGCATTTCACGATCCTTTAAATCAATAAATTTTTCCGCTAAATATACGGACTTATCACCGTGCTTGAAGGGATACCGCGGACTCTCTTTATAACCCCACCCGTGATCCTGCTCGGGACGTTTTTCCTCAGGCTTGTTTTTAAGCCAGTCTATGAGAGAAGAAACGTATCGCCGGGAGAAGTTGACGGGATTTTCTTCAAGCTCCTTATTATGATTTTCCAGCAGCGATTTTAAATATTCGAGCTGCTTTTCGGTCGGCTCTTCATCATCCTTTCTTTCATACGTATCTATCTTACAGACATCGTGCAGAAGAGAGGTTATGATAGCTGAATCTTTCGGTATATCCATCTGCAAATCAGCTATTAATTTTGTGTACTCGTTAAGAACCAAAAGAGAATGATAGGCCAACCCGCCCTGAAAACTGGAATGATACTTGATCGAGGCCGGCATATTGAAAAAATCTTTTTCCTTTAAAAAATCCATAAGCTTGTCCATAGAAAAATTTGCCCGATTTATTTTTCCCAGGTATGCCCGGTAAGTTTCAATCAGCGGTTTTACATCAATGGCCATTAAATAACCATCTCCTTTTAGCGTTTTATGGCTCTCTTAAATATTTGATAAATTTTTAGCCAGCATGCCAAAATTACGTCCAGCAACAATATTATATCAGAAATTTAATTTAGGGACCAGCATACCTCGGCCAACCAGTAAGCCTGTTTTTAAAGGGAGACAAGCGGAGGGGGTCGGTAGGTTTAACTTTGAACCTACCGACCCCCTCCGCTTACTCTCTTATCCCTGTCAGGGAAAGCGCTAGTCTAAAATTTTTCAACTGGTGGTTTAAATGTCGAGCTCAAATAGAAAAAAGCTGGAAGGAATGATAGGTCATAAATCCCCTTCTTTTTTGAGATAAACCAACAAAGCCTGAATATCGGCCGGGGAAACTCCGGCTATGCGGGAGGCCTGGCCCAGAGAGCGAGGTTTTATCCTGTTGAGTTTTTCCCGGGCTTCGCGGCGCAGATTATCAAAATTTTTATATTCGAGATCCTCCGGCAGCCTGATATTCTCCTGCCTTTCAAACTCTTTGATCTGCTGTTTTTGCCGATCTATATACCCCTTATATTTAGCTTCAATTTCCAGCTGTTTTTGCACAGGTTGAGGCAAAGAGGGTAAGTCATCTGCCAGGGCGGCGAGATCCTGCCAGGATATCTCCGGCCGGCGCAGGATTTTTTCCAGACTGGCGGGCTGGCTTAACCCTCCGCTTTCTCGCTCCTGCAGAAATTCGCGCACCTCTGCTGTGGGGGTGACTCTTTCTTTTTGAAGATAATCTCTGCCCTGCTGCAGCTTTTCCTGCTTCTCCTGAAAATACTGCCAGCGTTTATCGGAGACCAGCCCGATCTCCCTCCCGGAAGGTGTAAGCCGCTGATCGGCATTATCCTGCCGCAAAAGCAGACGATATTCCGCGCGCGAGGTCATCATCCGATAGGGCTCTTTGGGCTCATCGGTGACGAGATCGTCGATCAAGACTCCGATATAGGTCTGAGAGCGTTTTAAAATCATCGGCTCTTTGCCCCTCAGCTTCTGCCCGGCATTGATGCCGGCTATAATTCCCTGGCCTGCAGCCTCCTCATAGCCCGAGGTGCCGTTGATCTGTCCGGCGGTAAAAAGATCCGGCACCTGCCGGCTTTCCAGACTCAGGTCAAACTGACCGCTGGCCACACAGTCATACTCTATAGCATAGGCCGGACGGGCTATTTCAGCCTCGCTCATGCCCGGCAGAGTTCGCAGCATCTTTATCTGCACATCCAGCGGCAGGCTGGTGGAAAAACCGGAAAGATAGTATTCATCAGTGCTGCGCCCCTCCGGTTCTAAAAACAGCTGATGGCTCTTTTTGTCGGGAAATTTCATCACCTTATCCTCGATTGAGGGACAATAACGCGGCCCGGTGCCCTCAATTTCCCCGCTGAAAAGAGGAGTCCTATCCTTATTCTCTCTGATAATTTCATGCGTTCTTTCGTCGGTGCGAACTATCCAGCAGTCATCCTGTTTTCCCGACAGAGGTTCTGACAGAAAAGAAAAAGAGAGGCCTTTTTCTCCGGTCTGTTTTTTGAGGCTGCTGAAATCGATGGAATTGCCGCTGATGCGGGGCGGGGTGCCGGTTTTGAAGCGCAGAAGTTCAAAACCTAAATCCTGCAGCGAACGTGAAAGCTCATTGGCGGGATACTGCTGATTGGGACCGGCATTGTAGGTGGCCTCGCCGATGATAACGCGGGCTTTCAGAAAGGTGCCGGTGGTCAATATTATCTTCTCTCCTCGATAAAAAAGGCCGGTGCTGCCCACCACTCCGCTGGCCCGGCCCCGGCTATCAACTTCTATATTCTCGACGATCTCCTGCTTTAAATCCAGGTTTTCCTGCCGCTCGAGCACCTGCTTCATGCGGCTGTGATAACGAGCTTTATCGGCCTGGCCTCTCAATCCCTGTACCGCCGGACCTTTGCTGGTGTTGAGCATGCGAATCTGGGTCATGGTTTGATCCATGTTGAGAGCCATCTCTCCTCCCAGAGCATCGATCTCTCTCACTATATGGGCCTTGCCCGGACCGCCCAGCGAAGGGTTGCAGGGCATGAAAGCCACATGGTCTAAGTTGACTGTCAGCACTAAAGTTTTAAAGCCCATTCTGGCTGAGGCCAGCGCAGCCTCACAGCCGGCATGTCCGGCTCCTATCACTATGATATCGTATTTTTTAGCGTGTTCTTTTATGTATTCAGACATTTAAAGCCGCCTCCATTTATTCAGCTTGAAAATTTTTGCAGACATCTGCCTCCGAGATAATCAAACTTTTCCCCCTGCTGGACTTTTCTTTTTTCCATTTCGGCCACAATCTCCTGATGTATCTGCCTATTATCCCGCCCCCAGTTGACAAAAAGAGAACCCTCCCGGGGAGCTCTGCCCAAAAGCCTCTGCACGGCAATCTCCGGATCGAGCAGCTGCAGAAATTCTATCACCCGATCTTTATATTCCTCCAGTGAGATAATTTCAAGCTTTCCCGCCTCATATTGAGCGCCGAATTCTGTTCCCTCCCGCAGATAAAGAGCATGAAGCTTTACCGTATCCAGCTTCAGCGCCGAGAGAATGCGGGCGTTTTCTCTGACATCCTCCCTGTTATCGCCGGGGAGGTTTAGGATTAAATGTGCCCCCACCTCAAAATCAAATTCCTGAGCGATTTTTACGGCATCGATAAACTGAGCCAGCGTGTGGCCGCGATTGGCCCGCTTTAAAGTGTGATAATTGACCGTCTGCAGTCCCAGCTCCACGGTCAAAGATATGCTCTCATCCCGGGAATGAACCGCCTTTTTTATGCCTTCGAGATACTTTTCATTCAAACAATCAGGTCTGGTGGAGAGGGTGATTTCCACGATATCCTCTACCTGCAGCGCTTTTTGCAGATATTCTTTTAGTTTTGGCAGGGGAAGATAGGTGGTGGTGAAATTTTGCAGATAGGCGATGAATTTTTCCGCGTTGTATCTCTGGCCGATATGATCTTTGAGCTCTGTGAGCTGCTGGCGTATGGAATCATCGGGCTTACTTTCAAAGCCGGCTGCCTTTTCGCCGCAGTAATAACAGCCCTCCTCGCCCAAAAGCCCATCCCTGTTGGGGCAGGTGAGGGGCAGATTGAGCGGCAGCTTGTAGGTTTTGACCCCGTGTTTTTGTTTGAGATGTTCTGAATATTTGTAATAAACTTCCATGCTGGCTCCCCCGTAACATCAATATTTTTAACGGTTTTTCGTTCTGGCCTGGAAGGCGGATTCAGGCAAATATCACTCTGCCTCCGGCCGGCACCTCGATCTCGATGAAATAATTTTCTTCATCCATCTTTATAATTTCGGCTGTGGCATCTATCTGCCCTTCCCTTGAGGAATAAAGGCATTGAAAGCTGTCGCCGGGGCTGCAAAGATCGCTGTCTATCATGACCTTAGCCTTTATATCTTCCTCCAGATCGCTGTTCATGGCCAGCAAAAATTCTTTCTGGCTAAAAATGCGGGACCAGGCGATTAAGCCTCTGTATTTTTCGTCCTCCGGCTTGGCGGGCAGATGGAATTTTTCATCATCGCCATCGCAGCAAAATCTGCGCAAATATTGTCTGCCCACCTTCAAACTCTCGTGTTCTTTCCTCAGCCGGGATAATTTGCTCATCTCCTGATAGACGGGATTATCCCTATCAAAAAAGCTGCATCCCTGTGAGCGAAATGCTCCAAAATCCCCTCCGAACATCGACTCTCTTACATATTTGTCTTCATCGCCGCTGCCGTCAAAAGCCTGCTCTGTGCCGTAATACATGCAGGGGATTCCCAGAGAAAAAAGATTCAAAAAGATAGCGTTTTTGAGCAGAGGGGTGGTTTCTTTATCAGCGCAAAATCTCTCTTTGTGCTCCTGCTGGTAGACCATATCGTGATCGTCAAACATAGTTATAACCTTGTTTTTATACCATTTGTATTCACTTTCGCCGGGAAGTTGACTGTTTTTAAAGATGCTGAAATAATTTTTGGGGCAGGAGTAACCCTTGGCCGTTTCCTCCAAATTTTTGGGTATTTTATTTATGCCCAGGGCGGCATTGAGTCCGGTGCTGTCACAAATTTCTCTGGCGAATTCCATCCCCCCGGTTATCTCCCCAATTATATAGAAATTTTTCTTGCCCAGAGTGTGGGCGAATTCTCTGATCTCTGTCACAAAATATCTGGCAGCGCCGGGATGCAGATGTTTGACCGTATCGAGTCTAAACCCGTCAATATCGGCATAGGCAATCCAGTATTTATAGCATTTGGTCAGCACTTCTAAAGCTTTAGAAGCTCTGTAATCTGCCAGCTCGCCCGACCCTGTATTTATATTCTTCAAAGAATAGAAATCGCCTTCTACATATTCGGGATAATTTTCCCAGTCGGTGATATAGCCCCTGCGGGAAAATGCCTCCAGCTCAAAAATTTCCCGGGGCCATACTCCTCCCTCCGACCAGGCCGCACTGCGGTCGGGATTTTCCGGATCGATATCCGGCTCTCCCTTTTCATTTTTAAAACTTTTTACCGGATATCTTTCTTCGCTGTAGGCGGGATCTTCAACCTCATAGCTGAAAACATCAGCAGCGTGGTTGATTATTACATCCAGGATGACATACATATCTCTGTCATGAGCTTTCTGGCATAATTCCTGCAGATCCTCTCTGCTGCCAAAATGGGGATCGACGGCCAAAAAGTTTTGAATACCGTAGCCGTGATAGGTGCTGGCAAAAGGAGCCTGCTTTAACACCGGACTTATCCAGATGGCGGTAATGCCCAGATCCTTGAGATAATCCAGGCGCTCAATAAGACCGGACAGATTGCCTCCGTTCCAGGTATCTCCGGCATTTTCCCATCTCTGCCGGGACTCTTCATCGCCCAGGATATTTTCGTAATCCTTTTCCGGATCATATAAAGGTCTTTCACTGCCGTCGGCAAAACGGTCAACCAGCAGAAAATATAATATCTGTTCTTCCCAGGCTTCGGGCGAGGGCTTATAATCGCGTTTTTCAGCAATCTTTTGCAGATCAAAATCTGTATCTCTCATTATTATCTCTCCATTCTGGAAAATTAAATTATTTTTCTCCGGTGCCGCCGATCGGATCGGGTGAATAGAGGGGGATGATGACAGAACCGGAGGTCAATAAAGAATCGCAGCAAAACTTTTGCAGGAATTAAAAAGTCCCAGCTACCGAAATAAAACAGCTGGGAGGCGATCTCATTTTTCTTTTCTGTATACCCCCACGACGGGAAATTTTTGGATGAATTCATCGCCGTGAGGAGCTTCTTCCATGGCTTCGGTCAGATCTTCGCCGTCGAGACCGACCAGATTCAGCCGCAGATAGATTTCATTAATAATTAATTTCGATGAAATCGGTTTTTTTCCTGCATAAATTTATAAATTCAGAAGTTATGTCCCAATTATACTCCTGCTTCAAAGCTTTATCTTAAGCTTTATTTTTTCGACGCCGGCAGAAGAAATTCTGCCAAAACTTGATGAGATCGATCAAATTAGGTTATAACACATATGTATGTTATAATGAAGGTAATAAGAGGCAAATAAGAAAAATAATTTATATATTAGCAGAAAAAGGATAAAAATGGATAAAATGAAACTGGAAGTTTCGGGGTGATTTACATGAAGAGAAAATTAGAACAACCCATAAAAAATAATCATATGTTAAACAAAGAATTTTTAGCCTTCGTTGACACCATGGAAGAGAATACGGCGATTTTAAATAAAGAAGGCAAAATTGTATATATCAATCAGGCCTGGATAGAATTCGGCCTGGCCAACGATATTGCCCGGGAGGATTATGGTCTGGGAGTAAATTATCTTGAGATAGCCAGAAATGCCGAGGGAGAGGATGCTGCCAGAGCAGAAAAAGCGGTTGAAGGCATAAAAGCAGTGCTGGCGGGAGAAATGGATAACTTTACTCTGGAATATCCCTGCCATTCTCCGGAGGAAAAACGCTGGTTTAGAATGAAGGTAAAAGCATATGGCGATAAATCCATAGTAATGCATGAAAATATAACAAAAAGAGTAAAGCAGAGGATTAAGCGCAGGGAAAGAACCAAAGAATTGGAAGGCTTATATTACACTTTCAAACTCGCAGAAAATAGAGACAGAACTATAGATGAGATATTATCCCGCCTCAGCCGTAAATTAGCTGATTTCTGGCAGCATCCGGAAAAAATCCAGGTCCGCATCCGCTATGCAGATGAGGAGTATCTCTCGGAGAATTTCCGGGAAACCGGCTGCATATTGAAGGGAGATATCGTGGTTTTAGACGAGAAAAAAGGAACGATAGAAGTTTTTTGTCCGGAGGAAAAAAAAGATTACAGCGCAGATTTCTTTCTGGCCAGAGAAGAAGAGCTGCTTCAGGGTATTTCCAGAACTTTGAGCGGTGAATTTTCCCGTAGAATCACAGAAAATAAGCTCAGAAATAATAAAAATCTGCTGCAGAGCCTGACCAATAAGACACCGGGAACAGTTTATCAGTATCAGCTTTTTCCCGACGGATCTTCCCGTTTTCCCTATGCCACGGAGGGCATCTATGAAATTTATGAGGTAACACCGGAAGAAATAAAAGAAGATGCCGGTAAAGTATTCGATAGGCTTCATTCGGAAGATTATGAACGGGTAGCTGACTCCATCAAAAAATCAGCGGAAAATTTGACTGTCTGGGAAGATGAATACAGGGTCAATTTACCCGAGAAAGGCATAAGATGGGTTGAAGGCTATGCCGAGCCGGAAAAAAGACCTGACGGCAGCGTTATCTGGTACGGCAATATAAGAGATGTTACCGAGCGCAAAAAAAGAGAAGAAGCGATCAAAAATCTGCATGATGTTGCTGTAAACTTTAAAGAAGCGGAAGATGAAAAAGAAGTATCGGAAATGACTGTAGAAGCTGCTGAAAACTTATTGAACTTTCAAAACTGTAAAATATTGCTGGTGGAAGAAGGGATGTTTAAACCCACAGCCTGCACTTCCAGGGCAGAAACGAAAAAGATGCCTGTAAGCGAGGGGATAGCAGGACAAACCTATCGCAGCGGCGAAAGCTTTATCAGCGGTAATATTAGCAGCAATCCAGAAGCCAGTCCCGTAAAAGATTCCTATAAATCATTAATCAGCATACCCGTCGGAAACTATGGAGTATTTCAGGTTCTGGCAGAAGAGGAAAAAGCTTTCTCTAAAAAAGATCTGGAATTGGCCAAGCTTTTAATTTCTCACACTACCGCTGCCCTGGAGAGATTCAGTTATGAAAAAGAATTAGAATATATGAGCTTTCACGATGAACTGACAGGCCTTTATAACCGCAGATTTTTGCAAACAGAGATGAAAAGGCTGAATACAGAACGTCAGCTGCCTTTAAGCATTGTCATGCTCGATATAAATGACCTGAAAATAATCAATGACAGCATGGGGCATGATAAAGGTGACGAGCTGATAGTCAAAACAGCCGAGCTTTTAAAAGATAATATAAGAAAGGAGGATATACTGGCCAGATATGGCGGTGATGAGTTTGTGATTTTGCTGCCGCAGACCAGCAAGGAAAAAGCCGAAGAAGTACTAAAGCGCATAAGGACATCCAGTGAGAAAACTGAAGAGGAAGACCTTCCCGTTTCGCTGGGAGCAGGTATAGCTGTTAAAAATAATGTCGAACGGGAGATATACGAAATTTTGAAAAAGGCAGATGATGCTTTAAACCGAAACAAACTCTCGGATAAAAAAAGCCGAAAAAATAAGCTGGTACAGGTCTTATTGAACGCTCTGGCGGCTAAAAGTGATGAGACCAGAGATCATGCATTAAGAATGACCGATCTGGCCTCCAGACTGGGGGTAAAGCTGGGGATTACCAATTCGGAACTGAACAGATTATCCCTGCTGGCTTCTTTGCATGATATAGGTAAAACTTCTATTTCCGAAGAGATATTGACCAAACCGGGAGAATTGACCGATGAGGAATGGGAAATAATGAAAGAACATCCCGAGAGAGGCTACAAAATAGCTTCCGCCTCTGCAGAATTTGCCCCTGTAGCCGAAGATATTCTGGCTCATCATGAACGCTGGGATGGAGAAGGTTATCCTCAGGGGTTAAAAGGGGAAAGCATCCCTTATCTGGCCCGCATAATTTCCATAATAGACGCCTACGATGTCATGACCAGCAATAGATCTTACAGCCCCTCTATGAGCAAAGAAGAAACTCTAAGAGAGATAAAAGATTGTGCCGGCGGTCAGTTTGATCCGGAACTGGCGGAAAAATTTGTGGAGCTGATGAAAGAAAAATAAAGAAATAAATTAAAAAATTATATTTTGCAGGTTAAAAATTGCAGAAAGATTTAATATATGTTATACTTGAGTTAAGATATAGAATTATCATACTAAATCATCGGGTTAACGGCAAAACAGCAGACCTTTCGATATAAATATAAAAATCCAAAAGCTTCCAGCAATTCAAGCTGGGAGCTTTTCTGCTTTAAGAATGTAATCGCTTATAATAGCCGGGAACGATAAATGAATGTGGCCATCTGAGACAAAAAAATAGGGGATTTGAGGTGTTATATATGGATATAAGCGCCAAAAAGCTCCTCCAGGGTGATTATGAAATAAGCAGAGAATTTTTGGCTTTTGTTGACACCATGGAGGAAAATTCAGCAATTTTAGATAAAGAAGGTAAAATTATATATATCAATAAAGCCTGGATAGAGTTTGCGCGGGCCAATGATATTGCCCGGGATGATTATGGTCTGGGGGCAAATTATCTGGAGATAGCCAGAAATGCAGAGGGAGAGGCAGCTAAAAAAGCAAAAAAGGCGGCCGCAGGCATAGAAGCTGTGCTGGCGGGAGATGTGGATGAATTTTCTCTGGAATATTCCGCCCATTCGCCGAAAAATAAACGCTGGTTTAAGATGAGAGTGAAAACATTTGCAGATGATAAAGCTGTAGTGATGCATGAAGAGATTACGGAGAGAAAAGAAAAAGAAAGACAGTTAAAATATAAGACATTCCATGATGAGCTTACCGGTTTATATAACCGTACGTTTTTTGTAGAAGAGATGAAAAGACTTGATACAAAAAGACAGCTTCCTTTCAGCATAATAATGGCGGATATCAATGGCCTAAAACTTATAAATGATACCTTCGGTCATGAAAAAGGCGATGAAGTGCTGGAAAACGCAGCTGAAATTCTCGAAGATAATGTCAGAGATGAAGATATTCTGGCCCGCATCGGCGGCGATGAATTTGTAATACTGCTTCCCCAGACCGGCAAAGCGGAGGCTGAGGAAATAGCCGCACGAATCAGAAAAAGCTGCCAAAAAACCCATCAAGGAGATCGTAATAAAGCAATAGGGGAAGAACCTGTAATCTCTTTGGGGATAGGGATGGCAACTAAGTCTAACACCGGTCAGGCTATGGAAGATACGCTTAATTTTGCCGATGAAAGAATGTATGAGGACAAGAGAGAAAACGGACTTATGGCCAAAAGAAAGATGATCAATGCTTTTTTACATAGGCTTTATGCCAAAACATTTGAAACAGAAGCACACACTTTAAGGGTTACCCGGTTGGCAATAAAATTGGGGGAAAGGCTGGGTTTGGATGATGATAGCCTGAAATATTTAGCCCGGCTGGGAGGGCTGCATGATATTGGAGAAATGACTATTGAAGAGGAGATCATTAAAAAACCTGAAAAGTTAAAAGAAGGAGAATTTGAGAAAATAAAGGTTCATCCTGTTAAAGGCGCTGCTCTTGTTAATTCTGTAGAAGAATTTTCTTCTATTTCCGACATAATAAAATCACATCATGAGAGATGGGATGGCGAGGGTTATCCGGAAGGGCTTGTGGGTGAAAACATCCCTCTTTTAGCCCGGATATTTTCTATAGTTGATGCCTATGATGTTATGACTACCGGCAGACCCTATCAGGAAAAAATAAGCAAAAAGGAAGCTTTAGAAGAAATTAAAGAGTGTGCCGGCACGCAGTTTGATCCGGAATTGGCGGAAAAGTTTGTGGAAATTATGGATAGCTAAAGGGGGGATTTATATATGTCAGTTCTGGGAGAAAACCCTCTCGAAAATTTATTTGAGATTGATGAAGAAAATAAAAAAATTGAAGTTAAAATTTCTGAAAAACAGGAGCGTTACCCCGTTATTATGCCGGGTGAGAATATTGAATTACACCTGAAAGAGAAAAAAATTACTTCCCGCCGGTTATTAGCCTCTAATTGCGTTCTTGATTATCAACTCCTGCATGAAGCCCCTCGTAAACATATCGATATAAATCTTCGTGAAGACGAGATTAAAGCTTATCTCGATATCAAACTGAAACCGGCAATAAAATACGAAATTTCCCTGAATGAAATTCGAGAGGGTATAAAAATCGAGGGAAAGCAGGTAAATTCAAAAGTACCCGAACTTACCAAAAAAGATATAACATCGGAATTGGCGGAGGCCGGAATATTTTATGGAATTAAACGAGAGAAGATTGCTGATATCGCTGCTAAAAACTCCGGGTGTGAGGGAGAACTGATAGCAGAAGGGAAAAAACCGATCCCGGGTGAGTCGGCCAGCATAAATAGAATAGTTCCCGAGCGAGTTAAGAAACAAAATAAAAATTCCCGGGAAAAGATTGATCATTATCAAAATATCATATTTTCTGTTCTTCCCGGTGAAATAATTGCAGAAAAGAAAGGTCCGACCGAGGGGAAGCCGGGCAAAAGTGTCACCGGCAAAATGATTCCAGCTCAGGACGGAGAAGATATAGAATTGGAAGCTGAAGAAGGTGCTCAGCTCAGTGATGATGGTCACAAAGTTATAGCACTTATCTCCGGACGGCCGGAATTTAAAGAAGATAAAGAAGGTTTAAAAGCTCGCGTGGTTTCCCGGTATTTAATCGCCGGTGATATAGATAAGAGCGAGGGCAATGTTGAGTTTGCCGGCGATCTTAAAGTGACGGGCAGTATTCAGGATTACTTTGGAGCCATTGCTGAAAAAAATATATCTGTCAAAAAACAAATCAACAATGCCGAAATAAAGGCTGGCGGCGATATTTTTGTCGGGGGCAGCATTGCAGGAGCAAAACTTTATGCCGGCCTGCTTAATTTCAAAGGTGAGCATGAAAAACTTGAAATTGGAAATGCACTTCAAGATCTGTATTCTTTTTTCCTTACCAACGCTGATAATTTGGTCAAAAAACTTGAAAAAGAGGAAAGCGCTCATCTGGAAATAAGGAAATTAATTCTGGAAAACAGGTCAGTCAGAAAATCTATAAAGCAAATAAATTCCCTCTGGAAAAAATATGAAAAAGAGGATAGAAAACTTCCAGCTTCTCTGCCTCTTACCGGCAAAGAAATAAAATGGCTGCATGATTTTGTCTTCGGTGATATGTTACTGGATAAGGATAAAACCAGGGATCAATTTATAAATATTGTGGATAACTTGAAAAACTGGGCCGCCGCTGAGAATAATGGCCAGGGGAATATAGTGGTAAGGCAGGCTCAAAACTCTTCTTTAACTGCAGCCGAAGATGTTGTTATATTGGGAGAAGGAAGTTATACCTCGACTATAAAGGCGGGGAAAAATATTATAGTTAGACAGAAAAATGCTTTTTTCAAGAGCGGTCAGGCTAATGCTCAGAGATGGTTTGTTTCTGGCTGTGCGGGCACACCAATGTCCCAAACGACAATTAGGGTGGGAGAGGGTATTATCGTAAATAGGGTTAAAGGACCTATCATTGTTGGAACCTGGAATGATAAAAAAACTATTGCTCCGCAAAAAACAACCCTTTATCTGCAGGTGAATGAAGAAGGTAAATTACAGGAAAAAAGCTTCAGTAAATGGCGAAACATGGTGGCAAAAAAGATCGATAAAGAACTCATCTCAGCCTGGAAAAGTTTGTAAAGAAAACTTGCTTTTTAAACAAACAAAAATTATCAGCAAGTACAGGCCCCTGGAATGAGAGAACGAGAGGGTTTGAGGAGGGTTATAATGGAAGATAATGAATTGAGTGAAGATGATTTTGAGGGACTGCGTGAGAAGGCTGAGAAAGTTTTAAGCAGCAAGGAGATTGAGCAGCCAGAAGATTTAGAGGAGATGTCTCAAGAGGAGATACATCAGTTTTTACACGAACTACAGGTGCATCAAATAGAACTTGAGCTGCAAAAGGAAGAACTGCTCGAAGCGCAATCTAAACTGGAAAAGGCCCGCTCACGCTATTACGAGCTTTTTGACCTGGCTCCTGTAGGCTACTGCCGGCTTTCCAAAGAGGGCAAAATTAAAGAAGTCAATCTGGCTGCTGCCAGCTATCTGGAAAAATCCCGGGAAGAATTGATGGAAAAAGAGATTTCTCAATATATCTTACCTGAGGATCAGGATACCTACTATCATTTCCGCAAAGATCTTTTTGACACCGGCAGTCCCCAGGAATGTGAATTAAGGATGCAGAAGGCCGGGGGAGAAATATTCTGGGTTCAGCTAAAGGCTGAAATCATACAGGGGAAAGAAGACAGGCCGGCTGTTTTTCTGACAATAGAGGATATAACAGAGAGAGTAAAGGAGAAGATAAAACGCAGGAAAAGAACCAAGGAACTTAAGGGCTTATATTTTACCTCCAAACTCGTCCAAAACAGAGACAAAACCATAGATGAAATATTATCCCTGCTCAGCCGCAAAATATCTGATTTTTTTAAATATCCGGAAAAAACCTGTGTCCGCATAAGCTTTGCAGGTGAGGAATATCTTTCGGAAAACTTCCAGGAAACCAGCTGCATTTTGAAAAGTGATATCATGGTAGAGGGAGTTAAAGAGGGGTCTATAGAAGTTTTTGCTCTGGATAGAGAAAGACAAGATGGCCAGGCACTTTTTCTTACGGAAGAAAGGGATTTAATCCAGGATATTTCCAGAGCTTTGAGCAGTGAATTTTCCCGCAGAGCCAGTGAAGAAGAGCTTAAACTCACACAGTTTTCTGTGGATAAGGCCCCGGTGGGAGTTTTTTGGATAACTCCGGAAGGGAAATTTGAGTATGTAAATGATAGAGCCTGTGAAATTTTGAGTTATTCAAAAGATGAGTTAGTTGGTATGGAAGTTCCTGATATAGACCCCAACTTTCAGGCAGAAAATCATGACCAGGAGTGGCAGAAGATCAAGGAGAAAAAGTATGACAAATTGGAGACACAGCTGATAAGAAAAAATGGGGAAAAATTTCCGGCTGAAGTGATAAACCGTTATTTGCAGTATAAAGATAAAGAGTATGAACTGGCTTTTGTCCTGGATATAACAGAGAGAAAGGAAAAAGAGAGACAGCTCAGAGATAATAAAAACCTGCTGCAGAGCCTGGCCAATACAACTCCGGGTTCAGTCTATCAGCTTAAGCTTTTGCCTGATGGTTCCTTCTGTTTTCCCTATGCCACCGAAGATATCTATGAGATTTATGAAGTTACTCCGGAAGAAGTAAAAAAAGATGCCGGCAAAGTATTTGATAGGCTTCATCCGGAGGATTATGAGCGGGTAGCTGATTCCATCAAAAAGTCAGCGGAAAATTTAACTGTATGGGAGGAAGAATACAGAGTTAAACTGCCCGAAAAAGGCATAAGATGGCTGCATGGCTATGCCGAGCCGGAAAAAAGGCCTGACGGCAGCATCATCTGGCACGGCAATATAAGGGATATTACCGAACGCAAAAAAAGAGAAAGAAAGCTGCAGGAACAAAAAGAGGAAATAGAAGAACTGAACGATAGTTTAAATGCCAATATAGAAAAGGCGAGAATGATGCATAGACAGTTTTTGCCCGATCACCTGCCGGAGGTTAATAATCTTTCTTTCAGCACCTATTATGAGCCGGCAGATAGGCTGGGCGGGGATTTTTATTATATGATCGAATTTGAAGACGAAATTCTTTTTTATATATCGGATGTGAGCGGTCATGATTTGAGCAGCTCCATGCTGAATATTTTTCTAAAAGATGCGATCAACTCCTATCTTTTTCACAGTCAGGAGACAGAGAAAAAGAAAAAATTATCGCCCGCTCACATTATCCAGCACGTAAATGAGCGGTTCAAGGAGGAAAACTTTCTCGCCGATTATTTCATCTGTCTGTTGATGGGAACAATAGATAAAAAAAGTTTTGAAGTTAATCTCAGCAATGCTGGAATCCAGTTTCCGCCTTTCCTAATCCAGAGACAGGGCAGTGTTTCTTCTATCCCCTGCAGCGGTATGCCTGTAACAGTGGTGAATGAAAATTTCATCTATAAAAACTGCAGTTATAATCTCAAGCCCGGGGACACTCTCGTTATGAGTACAGATGGATTATTTGAACAGGCAGACAGCCGAAATAATATGTATGGTGAAGAGAGGCATCTGCAGATATTGATCGAGAATGCTGATTTAAAACCAGAGGAAATGGTGCATAAAATTTATGGAGATTTTGCTGAATTTAAAGGTGATGAACTCCTTCAGGATGATTTAACCTCACTTTTAATCCAGCGTGAGTTTGCTTAAAGAAAATGATAAAATTTGCAGCAATGTTGAAGTAAGCGGATAAATTATCAGATATAATAAGGCAAACAAATACATCATTTAATATCTCAAATTATTAAGATAAACAAACTAAATTATATCAAGAGGTGGTTAAAATGGTAAATAAAGAGAGGCTATCAACAGGGATAAGCGGTCTGGACACAATTTTAAAAGGTGGCTTAATTTCCGGTGATTCCTATCTGGTGAGAGGAAAAGCAGGCAGTGGTAAAACAACACTGGGTCTGCATTTTTTGTGTGCTAATTTAGAGGAAGACAGCTCTCGTCTATTCGTTTCCCTATCAGAGCCTGCCTCTAAAATAGCCAGAAACGCTGAGAAAAGATTGAGTTTTTAGATTTAAGTCCTTCCAGCAGATTTGTAGAGGAAGAAGATTACAGTGTGTTTCCTTCTTCCGAGGTTGAGCAGCAGCCTCTTTTAGAAAAAATCATTGAAAAAATAAAAGAGATGCAGCCGGAGAGGATATTTATTGATGGGCTGACCCAGCTGCGCATTTTGTCCACAGATGATTATCGCTTCCGCAAAAATATTCAATCTCTGATTAATCTAATGGCAGATATAGAGGCAACTCCCATGCTAGTATCGGAAGTGGGCAGCCGGCCGGATGATGATCTGCAGTTTATCAGTGATGGCATAATTAATCTTAAGAAACGGGGAAGCGAGAGGAAAATTTCTGTTGCCAAAATTAGAGGATCCGGGTTTAAAAAAAGGTTTACACACTTATATTTTGGATAAAGAAGGTATGAAGGTTTATCCCTCTTTAAATCCTGATTTTTCCCCTTCCGCCAGAGAAAAAACTGATAATGCACCTATATCTTCGGGAGTTCCAGAAATTGATAAGATGCTGCACGGCGGAATTGAAAAGAATACAAGTACAATTATTACAGGGCCTACTGGTTCGGGGAAAACATCTCTGGGGCTTACATTCATGAAAGAAGCAGCAGGCCGGGGTGAAAGATCAGTTGTATACCTGCTGGAAGAAAGTCCAGAAGTTTTAAAGCGGAGGTCCAAAACCATCAATATCCCCGTTGAAGAGATGATTGAAAATAAAAATTTGCAATTAATTACGGTAAACCGCGGGGAATTAACACCCGAGATATTTGTTCATCGGGTTAAGAAAGAAGTCGAAGAGAATGATACAAAGCTGGTAATGATTGATAGTGTTACAGCATTTAATTCCCTTTTCCTGGATGAGAACTGGAACAAACTTGATTTGAGGAAAGTTTTGGATTCCCTGCGGAAGCTTCTTATTAATAACAATGCCACCCTTCTTATGATCAACGAGATACCCAATATCACCGGGGATTTTCGGGTGACCGATGATCAAATAAGCTATCTGGCAGATAATATAATAATTCTTCGCTATATAGAATTAAGTGGAGGTATGCAAAAAGCAATCGGAGTGCTGAAAAAAAGGCTGAGCAGTTTTGAAACCAAGTTGAGAGAGTTTGAGATTTCAAAATATGGCTTAGAAGTGGGAGAGCCCATGGAGGATCTAAGCGGAATACTTTCGGGTAATCCCGAGTTGACTTCTGAAGGGCGATCAAATAGTAATAAAAAGGAGGGTTAAAATTATGAGCAGGCTTGGAAAATCTTCTGAAGAAAAGATCAAAAAAGAGAATATAAATCTCTTAATTTCCAATGACAGGAACCGAGAATTATTAAAGGAGCTGCTCAGTGATAAATTTGAGGTTTTTGTGCAGGAAGAGACAAATTTCAATAAATTTAACCTGATATTTCTGGATGAAAAATATTTTAAACGATATAAAGAACAGATAAAGAGTTATAAGCAGGATAATCGAACATTTACTCCTATGATTTACCTGCAGGATAAAGGTAAAGATACTTCACAAAATTTATTTAAATTGGTTGAAGATGTCATTGAATTACCGGTTTCCCAAAAATTATTGTTGGCAAGAGTAGATAATCTGATTCGCAACAAAAGATTATGGACTGAATGGAATATTTTAAAAGAGAGATATGAAAACATATTTAATAATATTAATGATATGATATTTTTAGTAGACATTATTGAGAAGGAAGAACCTGGATTTAAAATTGTCGAAGTAAATAAAAAACTTCTGGAAGAGCTTAAATATGACAAAGAAGCTCTGAAAAATTCTTCTCTGGAAAAATTTATGCCGGAAGAAGATGTTAATGAGTTATTTAAATTCTTGAAAGATCAGGGAGAAGCTTTGTTAACCACTAAATTTTATCCCGAAGAAGGGGAAGCAATTCCGGTGGAGATAAATGCTCGGAAACTTAATATACAGGGAAAAGAGCAGATTCTATGTGCTGCCCGGGATATGACTGAAAAGAGAAAAAGAGAAGAACTAGAAGAGGTTTCTTTTTACGATCCCAACAGTGGACTGCCCAATAGCTCCAGTTTAATTAAAAACATGGACAAGCTGATAGAAGAGGAAAAAACTGAAGATATATATCTTCTGGTCATAGATATCAAAAATTACGAGGAGATTATGAATTCAATCGGCCATACAAGATGGGGAGGTTTTCTCAAGGAAATTGCCACTCAGCTGAAAGAAAGATTGGAACTTAAATTTATCCTGAACGAAAGAGAAGCTGCGAATAGTGATATGGAAATAAGTGTATACAATATATACCATGATAAGCTTGGTTTTTTGTTGGTAAATACTTCCGAGGATAGGCTCACTGACTTTATTGAGGAGTTGAAGGATAAAACGGAACTCTCCTTCTATTACAATAGTATTCCGATATTTTTGAATTCTCATCTGGGAGTAGCCCCCTATCAGAAGGGAGATAAAGCTGTAGAGTTATTTCAGCGTGCCTATCAGGCCATGAATTCTGCTGTGAGTGATAAAAAGAGAATAAAAATTTATGAAGAAGCTTTAGAAACAGAGACACAGGAGAATTTTATGATTTTAGGAGATGTGAGAAATGCTCTGGATGAAGATCAGTTCGAATTACATTACATGCCTAAAGTCAGGTTAAAAACCGGTGAAATTACGGGTGTGGAGGCATTAATTAGATGGCCGCACCCTGAACGCGGTAATATTTCACCCGGAGAATTTATACCTCCGGTGGAGAGAACAGGGCTCATTAATGAATTGACTCACTGGGTGCTCAATAGAGCAGCCGAAAAAAAGCGGATTTTGGCGGATAGAGGAATTGATATAAACATGGCAGTTAACATTTCTCCCCGTAATTTAAAGCAAAAAGGATTTGTAGAAGATGTTAAAAATATAATCGCCCAAAATGGTTTAAAGCCAGCTCAATTTGAACTGGAACTTACGGAGACGGAAATAATGGAAGATGTAATAGGAGGCAATAACTCCCTGGGACAACTATTGAAAGAAGACATTAAAATTTCCATGGATGATTTTGGCACAGGTTATTCCTCTTTAGCTTATTTGAAGAATCTAGATATCAATACTCTCAAAATAGATTTATCCTTTGTGCAGGTGATGAATGAAGATAAAAAAAGCTATGAAATAGTGAAAACCGCCATAAGATTGGGTCAGGTATTGGGGAAAGAAATTGTGGCCGAGGGTATTGAAAGTCAGGATGTTATGGGGGATTTAAAGGAATTGGGCTGTGATTACGGTCAGGGCTATTACATTGGCAAACCTATGCCCAGAGAAGACTTTGTTGATTTTTACGGCAGCTGGCAGGAGCAAATTTTTTGATAGGGAAAATTGGGAGGAGAGATCAAAGGGAATAGGAAAGACGGAGAAATTAATTGATGGTTTTAAGGTTTGAAATATTAGAACAGTTAGGTTTTGTTTATGGCAGAAGATTTGGGGTAGATGTAATTTTAAAAATTAAAACCAAGTTAAAATTCCACCTCAGAAAGGGGATGATATTTTGAAAGTAGAAGTAAAAGATAATTCTGCTCGCATCATCCCGGAAGAAAGCATAGACCTGGCCAATGCAGAAAAGCTTGAAGAAAAATTTAATGAAATTATAAAGAAAGACATACATAACATTATTCTGGACATGAAAGATACGGTTGATATAGATAGTATGGCTGCAGGGAAAATACTTTTTATTCATAAAAAAATGAGAGAAAAAGGCGGCAATATGGTTATAGAAAATGTAACTTCGGATAATATCAAAGATATTTTTGACATGATAAATCTGGATGAGGTTATAGAGATCAGAAATTAGGCTTTCTAAAATATTGGAGCGGAAGATTTTATAGTGTAGCTTTGTTCGATCTTTTTTAAACTATCACCCCCAGCAGAAACAGGGTGCTTAGGCCCAGATAAATCGTGACGCCGGTAATATCAGTAATGGTAGTTAGAAAAGGTCCGGTCATCATGGCGGGGTCTTTGCCCAATTTTTTTATCAGGAAAGGGAAAGTCCCTCCAACTATACCTGCGACCAGCACATTGGCTGCCAGAGCTGTACCCGCTATAATACCCAGCAGCGGAATTCCTTCTAAGAAATATGCCAGCAGGGCAAAAAGCAGCCCCAAAGCCAGCCCATTAAATATTCCGATCGCCACCTCTTTGCGCAGCACGCGGACAAAATCTCCCAGCTGCACTTCCCCTAAAGCTATACTCCTGATGGAAACGGAAAGAGCCTGAATCCCCACATTTCCCCCCATGTCAGTGATCATGGGCAAAAAGGCAGCCAGAATGGCAATTTGAGCGATGGTATCTTCAAAGCTGCTGATGACGGCCACCGCCCCCAGATTGAGGAAAACATTAAAAGCCATCCAGGGCAGTCTCATACGGATGGCCTCTTTAGGGCTGGTGAAAAAGCTTTCTTCTCCGCTGGCACCGGTAAGGGAGACAAAATCATCCGCCAGCTTTTCCGAGAGCTGATCTATAGCCGTATCCAGGGTCAAAACCCCCAGCAATTTATCGTCTTCGTCAATCACCGGCAGCAAATTAAGACGCCTGTACTGCAAAGTTTTGGCCGCTTCTTCGACCGGCTCATCGACTCTGGCTACATGAATATCCTGATCCATCAAATCCTCTGCTTTTTCTGATCTGTCGGCAAAACTTAATTCCTGGGCGGAAATTACTCCTATCAGTTTTTCTCGGTCATCTGTAACATATACATAGGCTGTGTTGTTAATTCTTTGGCGTGCCCGGCGCAGTTTCTGCAATGCTTCCGGAACTGTGGTATCTCTATGTACTGCTACATACTCAGTTTCCATATGGCCGCCGGCAGTTTCAGGACCATGAGAGCTCAGTTTTTTTACATCTTCCTCCAGCTCAGGATGAAGTTTTTTCCACAGCTTTTCCTGCTCTTCATAGGGCAGATGATCAAGCAGATCCGTCACTTCGTCACTATCCAGATGGGCGAATAACTGTTTTTGCTCATTTTCCTCCATCTCTTTTAGCAGTTCTATAGTCAGTTCTTCGGGCAGCCAGGCGGCAATCTCGCCGGCGCGATCCCAGCCCAGTCCGCGCAAAAAGGGAAGAATATTTGAGCGGGGAATAGCAATTATTATATCTCTTATTCTGCGGTTGGAAAGCTGCTGAGAAATTTCTACAGCTTCCTCATAATTGCCGGATTCCAGTAAAGCTTCCAGCTTCTCCACCTGTAATTTTAAACTTTCTGTATCGAGCAAGGTTTCTTTTCCTGGCATATTTTCACCTCCGTTAGTTTAGTATAATATATCAAAACATTATTAATAGCAACATTTTTTTGGATTTTCATCGAAAACACCCGGCTAAAAATCTTTATTATTCTTAGTTAAAAGGTTTGAATTTAAAAATTGCGCTCCCTTCGCAAAAGCTTGTCCCTGAGCTCACGCTTAGCCCGGCACATCCTGAGCCGGAAACACTATTTTTTGGCCATGGACTTAACCTGAGTTTCGAAAAATTTCGAGCATCACTTTCTAATTGATATATTGAGCTGAACCTGCAGGCAGGAAAATGAATCTGCATATACAATTCTATATTAGGCAGAGTCAGTACTAAAACACAAAACAGTCTGCGGCATTTAGATTGATAGAATTTAAGGATGCTTATTTAAGCACAAAAATATCAGGGGGCTATTTCATTGAAAAAGTGGCTGGCAAATTTGAGTTTAAAACCAAAATTAGTAATTTTGTTTTTGATCATCGGACTTGTTCCCGTTTTAATTGTAGGAGTGTTTTCTTTCAGAACTTCTGAGCAGGAGATCCAGAATCAGATATATAATACTATTTCCATGGCCGGTTATCAAACAGAGACATCTCTGGACGATTTCTGGAATGAACGTGAGATGGATATGTTGAGCACCATCAATAACAATGAAATATATGAGTCTATGACTGAATCGGAAGATGAGACGGATGAAGGAGAGGAATGGGCTAAAGGAGTTTTTGAATTCAGAATTGGTGAGACCATTGATAATATCCATGAATCATTCGAGCATTACGAAGCCATATCAGTGACCAGCCCTCGCGGCGTCGTTACCTACTCCACCGATGAAGATGATATCGGAGCTGATCTTTCCGACAGAGATTATCTTCAAGCTGCTCTGGAGGGGGAGATGAACTGGTCTGAGCCTTTTTATTCCGATGTGAGAGAAGAACACCTTATCACTCTTGCTGCTCCGGTCAGAACCGAAGGCGTCGAAGGAGAGATTGTCGGAGCTATGATATTCGTGGTCGACACCTCCCATGTGGATGAGATAATACATCAGGGGCTGGAAGAGCTGGGTGAGACAGCCGATGCTTACATAATAGATTCGGATGGACTTCTATTGACCAACACTCTGATCGGTGATCTGGCGGAAGGAGCTGCCTTCCAGGAACGGATAGAAACTGAAGCTGTAGGGAGACTGTCAGAACCAATTTCCGCAGGAGAATTCGATTTTCGATACACAGCAGAGTATGTTGAATATAGAGGTCAGCCAGTCTTAGGTCAAAATGAAGTCATACGTTACGGAGATACGGCAGCCGGTCTGATTATCGAGATTGATCAGGAGGAGATACTTGCTGGCACCCGTGATCTCAGAAACAATATGCTGATAACTATACTGGCATCCGGCATTATAATAGCCTTTTTCGCCTATTTTATAGCCAGAAGTGTGGCTAACCCCATTGTACTTTTGACCGGAGTCATCGAAAAAATTGCTGATTTAGACCTGACGTTCCAGGAAGATAGCAGGGCAACCGAATTTCTCGATAGAGATGATGAAATAGGTAGAATCACCCAATCCGTCGCCGATATGCAGCAGAATTTGATTGATTCTGTTGAGCAGGAGAAGAATATTGCCGAGAATCTGGCTTCTTCCAGCCAGCAGCTTTCGGCCAACAGCGAAGAGATGTCCGCCTCTGCTGATGAGATCAGCACGGCCATAGAGGAAGTCGCTTCGGGCGCAGAGGAGCAGTCAGCTCAGATAGATGAAACTCAGGAAAACATGGAAGATCTCAGCCAGGGTATAGATGCAGTGACCGAGCGCGCCCGGAATATGGAAGAAAAGGCAGATCAGGTAAGAGAAGAGGTTGACCAGGGCAATAATGCGCTGGAAAACTCGCGTCAGAAGATCGACAGCGTGGAGGAAAAATCTTCTCAGGTTGCTGAAGATATCAATAAACTTGGCGATCTATCCGACGAGATCAGTGAAATAGTTGAGCTTATCAGCAATATATCGGAACAGACAAATCTGCTGGCTTTAAATGCGGCCATCGAAGCGGCCCGGGCCGGACAGGCCGGACAGGGTTTCAGCGTGGTAGCTGATGAGATTAGAGAGCTGGCCGAAGAATCTTCACAGGCTACCGAGGAGATAGCTGGATTGATAGGGAAAATCCAGAACAGGGTCGATAGTTCTGTACAGCAGACCGAAGAGACTGTTGATGTTGTGGAAGAAAGCGTAACGGCCATCGAAGATACCCGCGATACCTTCACCCAGATAGAGGATGCTATAGAGGATCTCACCGATCTAATTCAGGATGTTACCGCCAGCGCCAATCAGATGGCGGTGGGCAGCAGTGAGGTATCGGCAGCTATGGAAGAGATTGCCGCGGTCAGCGAGGAAGTTTCCGGCAACGCTGAAGAAGTTGCCGCCGCCAGCGAGGAACAGAGCGCTTCCACCCAGGAAGTCGTCAGAGCTTCGGAAGATCTTGCTGAGATGGCTCAAAAGCTTAATGAACTGACAGATGAATTTGAAATTTAACTGGAGATGATTTTTTGGATATCAAAGATTTGCTGGATAAGCAAAAGGCTAAATATTACAGGACAAAACAGGGGAAGAAAATCTTCCTCAAAGGAGATAAAGCCCGGGAAGTTTTTATTTTACTCAAGGGTACGATAGCTATCTTTGATTCCCAATCTGATTTTAATCGCGAGATGATGGCAGAAAAGATTTCCTCGGGGGAGATTTTTGGCGAGGGAGCTCTGGTAAAAGAAAAAAAACATCTTTATAGCTCGGTAGCTCTTAAAAAAAGCCTATATGCAGGTCTTGAAGCTCAAGATTTTGAATATCTGCTGGGAAACTCCGGAGAGCTGAGAGAAAAATTATTCGCCGCTCTTTCGCGCAGAAAGAAAAAGCTCAACCAGGATGATTATGAGAAAGTTATCGTAGAGCTGAAGGGGAAGCTTCCCCCCTCTGAAGATAGCAGGGTCGTTTCCTCCGGGGAGAATGAAAGCAGCAGTCTCGGGGAATGGAGTTCGGATTATTTGCCAATGGATGGTATATATTTATCCGGGCACAGGGAGATAAGAGAGGAAATTTCTTCTGATGCTGAAAATTTTGCGAAATACATCTTCTCCAAAACCCGGAAATGTCCGGTCTGTCAGGCTGAAATCGAGGTCAGAAAAATAAGAAAATCCCGTCTGAGTCTGGATGAGATGCGCAGCGACCTGCGGCAGATATACTCTAACTTCAAGCCCAGCTGGTATTATATCTGGACCTGCCCCTACTGCTTTTATACGGCCCCCAAAAATGATTTTGATGAGCTCTGCAGAAAAAATGAATCTCTGCTGGAAAAGAAATTTAAGGATGTAATTTTGGAGACTGAAGATGAAAAAGTTAAGGCCGGCTATAGTGTGCCGAGAAAATTAAATGAGGTTTTTCGAGCTTATTATACTGCCCTGAGACTTTTTGATTTTCTCGAAGTTGAGCACGACAAACCGGGAGCGGCCTGGATTCGGCTCAGCTGGCTGTATGAAGACGCAGGGTTTGAGAAGCTCCAGGCAAAAGCTGCTGAGCGAGCTCTTTATCATCTGGAGAAATTTTATCTTCACGGTGATACCGGCAGATTATCCCAGGAAGCAGAACACAGAATCGTTTTAATGCTCTCTGACCTGATAATAAAGCACGACGAAAAACCTGAAAGAGCTTTAAAGATGCTCGACAGTTTGATAAGAGCTGATCATATAAAGAGAGTTTATAGAAGATTGGCCCGGGAAAAGTTCCGCGAATTAAAAGATAAAAATAGATAAATTTAAAGCGTGACTGGGGGTAATTTTATTTGTCTGCACTTTATCAGCAGTTAAATGATAAATTTTCCTCGCTTAGAAGAGAAAATTATAATAAATCTTCGCTGGTGGCGGTCAGCCACGCCATAGAGGATGTTGTCATGGAACATAAATTGCCGGCCTGTATGTATGTTTTTTTTCAGAAAAATGAATTCTTTGCCAGCGAACGCGATAGGTATCTCAAACTTGATGCTGTTTGTTCCGGACTTTATCTGTTCGCAGATGAATTTAGCCCGGATTTAAAGGTTAATTTCAGCGAAAGCACTCACTTTTTTGATATCAAAGAGTTTTCAGCGAAAATCAGAAAAGATCTGCTGCAGGAATGGGCAGTCATTGTGGATCATCCCGTTCACTCCATGGCGCTGGTCACCCAGGAAATGCCTGATAAACAGCATATGGTCGGCGATTCTTTTCGTATCTTCAAAGGCAATTTGTTTTTTGAAAAAGATATAGTCAGAAAGTCGGCCGAGATAATCAAGGGATTTATTCGACAGGATTATTCCCCCGGTTTTTCAGAAAGGAATTTTGCAGGGGCTGATGAGAAGGAGGAGAAGAATAATTCTTTTTCGTGTTCACATAGCTTTGCTGAAGGTGAAAATCTGCGTTCAGATCAGATCATAGAACATTTTCTCAGCAACGCTCTACAGGGGATAGAGGAAAAAGTAAATCAGCTGGCCAATCAAAATGTAATGCTCAGCTTCACCCTGGAAGAAAATGAAAAAAGGACCAGAGAGATAGTTAAAAGGCTCTGTTTTGCCGCAGAATATAGAGATGAGGACACAGCACTGCATCTGGCCAAGATAGGAGTCTTTTCAACCCTTGCTTTCTCGCTGGTGACCTCTGATGAGGAAAAGCTTGAGAGGATGTATTATGCTTCATTAATGCATGATGTGGGGAAAATAGGAATCCCCGATCGTATTTTATTTAAATCCGGAAAATTAACCGATGAAGAGTACGAAAAAATAAAAGAACATCCTTCTATAGCGGGCAATATTCTCAGGGGAAGTGACCACGAGCTCATCAAAATGGCCAAAAGAATTGCCTGTACACATCATGAACGCTGGGACGGTGAAGGCTATCCCAGGGGACTGGCGGGAGAAGAAATACCTCTCGAAGGCAGAATTGTTGCTATAGTGGACGTTTTCGATGCTCTGGTATCAGAGCGAGTTTATAAGGACAGCTATCCGGTCGAAAAAGCTGTAGCGATAATGAAAGATGATCGAAACAAGCACTTCGATGGTGAGTTGCTGGACCTTTTTCTGGAAAATTTAGACCAGATAATTTCTTATAAAAACAAACTTGAAGCCAATTTTGCCGGCCTTCCAGAAAATGAAGTCGCTTCTCACTATTTTAGACTACATCCTGAATTTTCACTTCTATCAGCAGAAGAGATACCCCAATATGAGGATTTTATTGACAGAACTCAAAAAGATTCCTCGCCGCCATTCAACATCCTGTTTTCTGACTGAAGCTACGCGCAGCTGCAGTTCTAATCTCTATTTACCGGCAATTATTATCGGAAGTACAGAGTATTCGGTTGTGTAGAAATTTTGATAGCAAAGGTATCAATCCCAGAGCAACGAGGGATAGTATGACCCGGGGATCCATTAAATTTGCTGCTTTATTAATTTCGTTGATCTGTCTGCCGGCATTTACAAAAATGATGATGCCGGGAAGATGGCCTATGAAGCTAACCCAGAGAAATGTGAAAGTCTTTACAGGAGTGAAGGCAAAAAAGGAGTTTATGATAAAAGAAGGACACAATTCACTCAATCTTAAAAGAAATAGAAGAGAGGCCCCGTATTCATCCAGGAGCTGTTCCAGAGAGTGAAAACGCCCGGCAAATCTTTTTTTGGCCGGGTCTTTAAAAGCGTACCTGCTGAGCAGGAAAACTGTTAAAACCCCCAGATTAACTGACAGTGAAACCAGCGCCACTGCCAGCCAGAAATTAAAAATGGCGCCGCCAACTATAGATAACACACCGGTTCCGGGTATGGATATGACGGCGAAAATATAACGGACCAGCAGAAAAATTACTATTGAGAGCAGCAAATGATTCTGGCTTAAGGTGTTTAATCTGCTGATATTGTCCTGAAACCATTCCAGACTGAAGCCGCTGTCAAAAAGCATAAAATACATCATTAACGCTGCTATAACAAATATAAAAAGGCGAATCATATTTTTGCGACTAATCTTAAATGCTGTCAGAAGCCTATCCATGGCAGCCCCCTCCAAACACAAAAACCCGGCCTCGACAGCCGGTGGCAGGATAATCATGGACACTGCTGACCGATGAAAAATAATCTTCCGGAAGCAGGGCTGATCCAGCCAGCAGCTGATTTGATTACCTGCTGCCCCCTGCCGACGAGGGAAAGAGCAGGTTTCGGTGCCGGGCAGGTTTCCTGACTTCTGGATAACAAAACCTGACATAACGACAGATTCCTTCCCTAACGTTTAACTTACTTTAGGTGGCAGATTGCCATCAAATCCAGTTACAGTGGCGGGCCCGTTCAGGTTTTACACCTGATTCCCTATTACCTCCCGGTCACGACCGGGAACACCCGACTTAAATTTTATAATTCTTTTTCAAAATTAAATTTATAGATGCAGGATCATATTCCTGCTTAAATTATCATATATATTGTATTCTGCGAGAAAATATTCTTTTGGATACCTGTATACAGGTATTTATTTTGCTTATGACTTTATTTTATTTGTTTCGTATTTTATCATGTTAACAGGTTAATCGAAATATCCTTCCCCCCTAAAAAAGCGTCTGATCACTTCCGGATATCTTTTATAATTTTGCAATCCTAACCCCCCAATCCCAGGGTACTTCCTGGGCACCTGCGTTTCAGGATTCATACCTCCTGAGATGCAGGTATTTTTTTATTTCAGTTTTCTATTTTTTATTGCCATCATTGTAATATCATCTCCTACTGGAGTTTCACCTCGAAACTGCTTTAAACTTTCACAGGTTTTATTAATTAAAGTCTCTGGTCTTCTGTAGTCCAGCGCAGTTATCAGTTCCATCAGCCTCATCTCTCCATACATCTCCTCTGAGCTCTCCGCCTGACGTTGTTCTATCAGACCATCTGTATAAATTAAAAGAGTTGAGTTTTCAGAAAGAACAAACCGGCAATCTTCATATTTTTGCTCTGAACGGGTGGTGAGATAAGAAATAGGGGGACCGGAACACTTCAGGCTGGCCGGTCTGCTGCTTTCGATGATCAGCTTGGGCGGAAAATGAAATCCGGCGTTTACGAGATTTATCTCATAGTTCTCGATATCCATAACTCCCATGACCAGCGAGATAAAATAATCAGCGGGAAAATCTTCTTCGCTGAAGCGCCTGGAGATGTAGTTAACGATATCAGCGGGCTTGATTTCATCGGAATTTGAAGCTGACAAAAGATAAGAGTTTATTGCTTCCCGCAGGAATATGTTGAGAATTGAACTGCTCAGATCGTGACCGCTCACGTCGGAAACATAAAATATCAATTTATTTTCGAGTTTTACGTAATTGTAAAAATCGCCTCCCAGTCTGTTGGCCGGCTGGTAATGAAAAGCAAAATCCAGTCCGGGAATATC
This sequence comes from Halarsenatibacter silvermanii, assembly GCF_900103135.1. Lineage (NCBI taxonomy): Bacteria > Bacillati > Bacillota > Clostridia > Halanaerobiales > Halarsenatibacteraceae > Halarsenatibacter > Halarsenatibacter silvermanii. Next base: position 29,322 of record NZ_FNGO01000020.1, read on the forward strand.
GGGAGGCCCCGCCGGCAAAAATTGATCATGGAGCATTTTGGTTTTCTGTAGAGATTCCTCTATTTTCAATTCGCCTTTTTTCTTTTCCGTGATATCCTCGTGCGCTATGACGACAGCATAAGGCCCTTCGTCATCGTAGGGGGTAACTTTCATTCTATACCAGCTTTTTTTATCCGGGCCGTGACAGGGATATTCTTTTTCGTAGTAATCACTTTTTCTGCGCATCACGCTTTTGATTGCCTCGGTCAATTCAGTGGGTTCTCCTTTCGCGTTCAGGGTGACCTTCAAATAATTAATTCCCTCGGAACATTTATCAGGATCCAGGTTATTTTCCCGGGCGTGTTCTTTCCAGGAGCGGTTGGTGTAACGGATGATACCTTTGTCGTCCAGTATGGCTATATTGGCAGAGAGAGAATCCAGAGCAGCCTGAACAAGTCTGCATCTGTTTTCTATGAACTGATCTTCCGGGGCTATTTGGGCCGATTTTTTTTCGGACATGGTAATCCCCCTAAATTCAACTGAGTTTAAAAGATGTCATTTGCTCATCATAGTGAGTATATTATCCTTTTTTATCATTATACAATAAAATCGTATATTTTTCATAAATATTTTTACGTCCGGAGTATATGATTGCCTGTATACGGGAAAAAAGTACTGAAATATGCAGGAAATTGATGCTGACATCGGGAAGAAATTATTAGCGCAGAATAATACTATGCAAATTTATAGAGGTGATTTAAAAAGTGCCATCATTGCGGAAAATGTCCTTTAAGAAAAAATTGATTATCGCTGTTGTTCTGGGGATTATAATTTTATCGACAGGTTTAAGCTTATATTCGCTCAACCAGTCTAACACCGTTTTACAGGAGGAAGAAGAGGAATTCTTTGCAGCTTTGGGCAATTTTTTGGAAGCGCAAATTGAAGATAGAGTTGAAATGGCCCGGGTAAACGTGCTGCGGACTGCCAACAATCAAATGGTTCAGGAATTTTTTGGCGAGCGCGAACGTCAGCAGATGGCAGAGTTTTTGGGCCCGGAGATAGAAGCGGTGGAAGAGGAAGTGGGTAGAGTTCATTTTCACGAGCCTGATTCCACTTCTTTTTTAAGAGTTCACAGACCTGAAAGATACGGGGATGATCTCAGTGATGTTAGAGAGATCGTCAATGAAGCTAACAGCCGTCAGGAGTTTTTGCAGGGGTTGGAAGCTGGAACTTCGGCTATCAGTATTCGCGCCATAGCTCCGGTCGAGTATGAGGGTGAACATGTGGGAACTGTTGAATTTGGATCAGCTTTTGATGATTATTTTGCCCACAGGCTGCAGGAGAATCTGGGCGGAGAAATTTTCTTTTATGTATTCGAGGATGAAGATATGCCGTTCTGGGAAGAGGTGAGCGAAGATGATGGCCTCTTTGGAGCGACAGCAGAAGATCGATGGCAGGTGCCTCAGGAGAAGCTGGCAGAAGCCGAAACAGGAGAAAGGGTTTTCTTTTACTCCGAAGATGAGACTGAAGGTATTTATCTTCTGCCCTTCGAGGACTATTCTGGTGAGGTGCTGGGTTACATCAAGACAGTGCAGGATCGAGAAGATGTTGTCGCTCAAAGTGCTGCTATAACTCGAAATATCGGAATATTTTCGGTGGCAGGCACAGCTGCAGTTGGTGTGTTGATCTTCCTTCTTATTTCCAGACTGCTTAAGCCTGTAGAAATGCTGGCTGAAAGAGCGGCTGAAGTAGCTGATGGAGATTTGAGCGGTCAGGTGAAAATAAAATCAAGGGGTGAGCTCGGTGATCTGGCTGATTCCTTCAACGAAATGACAAACGGATTGAAGAATTTAATTCTGGGAATCGATGATAATTCAGACTCGGTCGTGGATGCTTCCCGCCAGCTGAGCAGGGCATCAGATGATATGGGACAGAGCTCGGAGGAGATCGCCCGCACCATCACAGAGGTTGCCGAAAAGAGTGAAGATATCAACACCGATATTCAAAATATTGATGAAACCTCAGAAAAGGTGGCTGAAGATGGCGGCCAGCTTATGGAAAATGTGAACGAAGTACTCCAGGAAGCCAGCGATTCAGTTGAAACTGCCCGTGAAGGTCAGGAATCCATAAATGAAGCTATTGAACAGCTTGATACTGTGAGTGAGACTGTAGAATTTGCCACCGATGCCATAGAAAAACTCAATAAAAGGTCTCAGCAGATAGGTAATATGATAGAAGTTATAGAATCTATAGCCTCGCAGACAAATCTGCTCGCTTTGAATGCTGCCATAGAGGCAGCCCGGGCCGGTGAAGCTGGACGAGGATTTTCTGTGGTAGCTGAAGAAATAAGAGAGCTGGCTGAAGAGTCCTCGGAAGCCGCCGGTGAGATAACCAGCCTGATCGAGGATATCCAGTCCGAAACTCAGGCTACTATAAACTCGATGCAGACAAATATAAAACAGGTAGATAAACAGATAGAATCAATAAATGAAGCCGGCGACTCTCTTGAGGGTATTGTAAGCACTTCTCGCAGCACAGAGGAAAGGGTGGAGGAAATGAAGGACTTTGCTGAAGATCTGGGCAGAAGAATCAAGGATATAAATCAATCGATAAATTCCATTTCAGAATCAGTCGAGGACAACGCTGCCAGCAGCGAAGAGGTTTCGGCTCTGGCTGAAGAACAGAGCGCTTCAGTGGAAGAGGTGGCCGCCTCAGCCGATGAACTGGAAAATATGGCCGAGCATCTCAAAGAGATGATTTCAGCTTTTAATATAGAGCAAGAATGAAACACGTATAAATTATATAAAAGTTCAGGCCAAACAAAAAGAGTGGACAAGTAATGTGAATAAGCTGCCGAAAGAAATTCCCCAATCTGGATAGATGATTGGGGGATTTTTTCACTGCCGGCTCTAAAAAGCTGACCAAGTGTTCGGTTTCATTAAAAATTCAGGTAATTACAGACAGTCTTGGGGAGGTATCCGATAATGAAAAAAATTATTTTGGGCAAAACCGGGCTGGAAATTTCCACCCTGGGTTTTGGTGGAATTCCCGTACAGAGAGTTTCGCAGCAGGAGGCTAAAATCACTGTTAAAACTGCTGTCGAGCGTGGAATTAACTTTATCGATACAGCTCGCGCTTATTCCGATAGTGAGGAAAAGATCGGGCTGACTTTGCAGGAACTGGACAAAAAAGTTTATCTGGCTTCCAAAACACCAGCTGAAAATGCTGAAAAGGCATATCAGGATGTAAAAGTTAGCATTGACAATCTGCAGGTTGATAAGATCGATCTTTACCAGCTGCATCATGTCAGCAGCGAAGAGAATTACAAAGATCAGGTTACAAAGAAAAATAGCGCCCTGCAGGGTTTGATGAAGGCCCGCAGCGATGGACTTATTGATCATATAGGGATCACCGGTCATTCCAATGAGCTGCTGTTGAGGGCTATAAAAGAAAATAATTTTGCCACCGTTCAATTTTGTTATAATTTTATCGAGACTGAGGCGGAAAAGAAGCTGATTCCAGCCGCAGAAGAAAGAGATATGGGCATGATAGCAATGAAACCCATGGCCGGCGGAAGACTGCAGGCGCCTGAAATAGCTCTTCGCTATATTTTGACCCGGGATAGTGTGATTCCCATTCCCGGTATGGAAAGCCCTCAGGAAGTTGCAGAAAATGTGGCTGCAGCAGACCGGACTGAAAAGCTCAGCGAGGAAGAGATAGAATTTATAGAAAAAAAGAGGGAAGAATTGGGGGATCAGTTCTGCCGGCGCTGTCAGTACTGCCTTCCCTGTCCGGAAGGAATACAGATCCCGGTTGTTTTGAGAGTTGAATCTTTTCTCAATCGCATGCCGGCAAAAAAGATAAAAGAAGGTCCTTACGAAACATTTTTACAGGCCGAGAATTGTATCGAGTGCGGAAAATGCGTGGAAAAATGTCCTTATGAGCTTCCCATTCCCCGACTTCTACAGGAAAATTTAGAACTGGCCCGACAAAAGTTGGGCTAGCTTCAACGGATTTTTTGATTAAATTTATATTTTAAGCCCGATACTATCAGTTGGTTTTAGCTTTAAAGTTGCCGATCCCGATTTCGGGATCGATTTTTCTTTTTTAGAGCGGTTTTATCCAGGCTAAAAATATAATAAGCCCTCAGCCGACAGCAGTCCGTCACCGCCGATTGAGGGCTTTATATTGTGTTGATCCTCTTATGATGTTACTTAACCACCATAACAGATTTTTTACTCTGTCTCACTACTTTTTCAGTTGTACTCCCGATCAAGAATCTTTTGATTCGACTTTTCCCCCTTTCGCCCATTACTACCAGATCAAAATCTCCTTTTTCCGCCTCATTGCAGATGAGGTGAGCGGGGTTTCCTTCTTTGGCAATTATATTAACATTTTCAATGCCAATCCTTTCAGCACATTTCTCGGCCATTTCCCGGGCTTTTTCTTCTCTTTGAGATGAGTAACCGTTCTGAAGAGAGGGGGCGGAGGTGGCACTTTCGACCACAGTTATAACAGTAACACTGGCATTTAAATCCTGGGCCAGTTCGCTAACTTTTCCAACAGCTTTGTCACAAGTTTCGGAACCATCGTAGGCCAGCAGAATCTTTTCCATTTTATTCACCACACTTTCTGTGGTTTTTTAGAATAAATATAATGTTTTAACCTTCAAATTAATTATAACATTATTATAAAAAAAGTTCAATTTTTGAATATTATCATCGATATAAAAAGCTGCAGAGCTGTATATAAAGTTTATATTTCAACTCTGCAGCTTTTTTAAAAAAATATGATTTTAAAGGATAGACCTGCTATTAACCTCTATCCACTATGGTCGCTGTACCCTGGCCGCCACCTATGCAGAGTGCTGCCAGTCCTTTTTTGACGTCTCGCTTTTCCATCTCGTGCAGCAGTGTTACCAGTATTCTGGCTCCACTGCAGCCGATTGGATGGCCCAGAGCAATGGCGCCGCCGTTGACATTGACAATTTCAGGATCCAGATCCAGCTCGTTTAGAACAGCCAGAGATTGAGCGGCAAAAGCCTCGTTCAGCTCGACCAGCTCCAGATCATCTATCTCCAGATCTGCTTTTTCCAGAGCTTTTTCAGTGGCCGGGATGGGACCGGTTCCCATGATTTCTGGATCTACTCCGGCCGAAGCATATGATTCAATAACTGCCAGAGGTTCTACGCCCAGCTCTTTAGCTTTTTCTTCGCTCATCATTATTAGAGCAGCAGCCCCATCATTTATTCCTGAAGCATTGGCGGCGGTGACGGTTCCATCTTTTTTGAAAGCAGGACCGAGATTGGCCAGTTTTTCAGCAGTTGTTCCGAATCGAGGGTGCTCATCTTCATCAAAAACTTCGGGTTCGCCCCGGCGCTGAGGAATTTCTACAGGCACTATCTCATCAGAAAATCTATCATCTTTTATAGCTTCTTCTGCTTTTTGCTGACTTTTGGCGGCAAATTCATCCTGTTCTTCTCTGCTGATATTCCATTTTTCCGCGACATTTTCAGCAGTCACGCCCATATGATAATCGTTAAAAACGTCCCAGAGTCCATCTTTTATCATCATATCGGTTATTTCGCCGTGACCCATTTTATTGCCCCAGCGATAATCGTCAACTACATATCCGGTTTGGCTCATATTTTCCATACCTCCGACGGCAATCACATCGGCATCATCGGTAAGGATGGCCTGGGCTGCAAGATTAACTGATTTCAATCCCGAACCACACACCTTATTGATGGTTACTGCTGGTACTTTATAAGGGATATCAGCTCTGACGGCGGATTGCCGTGCGGGGTTCTGGCCCAATCCTCCCTGTAGAACATTGCCCATTATTACCTCTTCGACATCCTCGCCCGATATTCCGGCCCGCTTCATGGCTTCTTCCAGGGCTATAGAGCCTAATTCCACGGCTTCTATATCTTTTAGAGAGCCTCCAAAAGCACCGATAGGAGTTCTAACGGCGCTGACTATGGCTATATTTCTCATTATTTATAACCTCCTGTATTTAATTAATTTACCTATTTAACGGCTTATATACGAGAGCATAATTGGAAGCGGCGCTGCCTCCGATGTTAAAACTCATCCCCAATTCAGGATTATCCAGGGCTAAACCGATAGGTTCTCCCATCAGCTGCCTTGCTGCCAGCACAGCCATGGACACACCTGTAGCGCCTACAGGATGACCTTTAGCTTTCAACCCCCCGGAAAGATTTACCGGGAGCCGTCCATTAGCTTCCGTCCAGCCGTTACGAATAGCCTCTGCCCCCTTACCATCCTCTGTCAGCCCCAGGGTTTCATAGATGATCAGCTCGGCTATGGTAAAGCAGTCATGGACTTCAGCAAAATCAAGGTCTTCAACTGAAATTCCGGCCTGTTCAAAAGCATTTTCGACGGCGATTTTCCCTGCGGTAAATTCGTAATTGGAACGCTTGTTCAGCTCAAGATAATCGGTCGTGTGGCTGAAGGCGGTAATTTCCACACCTTCAAAGCCGTTCTCTTCGGCAATTTCCGAACGAGTCAAAACTAGAGCTGCAGCTCCGTCAGTGATAAGCGAGCAGTCATATAATCTGAGGGGATCGGCTATTATCGGGTTTTTATCCTCTTCCAGGTCCAAAATATCCTGATGACTGCAGTTCCAGGGCATCTGAGCCAGTTCATTTTCTTCTGCATTGCGATGATTTTTAGCTGAAATACGGGCCAGAATTTCTTCCATCTCTTCCTGATCATATCCATATTTTTCTCCGTACCCTCTGGCAAATTCAGCAAAAAGCCCGGGAAATGTCATTCCCTCAGCTCCCTCATCAGGCCAGTAGGAAGCTTTAGAAAGAGCTTTCATGGCCCCTTTTGTGTCGAGCGAATTCATCTTTTCAACACCTACTATGAGTGCATAGTCGGCGCTGCCGGAAAGCAGAGCATTGCGGGCAGCATCTATGGCTGCAGATCCCGAGGCGCAGGCATTTTCAACCCTGGTGGCCGGAGTGAAGCGAAGATCTTCATGTATTTCCAGCCCGTATGGGCCAAGATGTTCCTGATTATTGAAACTTCCAGCGCTGTAATTTGCTATCCAGATTCCGTCGATATCTGCAGGAGCGAGCTCAGTATCTGCCAGTGCTTCTTTCCCAGATTCTTCGAGCAGCTCATACAGATCTTTATCGAGATTGCCGAACTCGGTATGTCCGGTTCCAATAATGCTAACGCTCATAAATTTAACCTCCTGCACAATATTTTGCTATCAGCCGGGATAAATCTCAACCCTGCCGGGGATAATAGCTGGCAGGGTTGAGTTCCGGCCATTTAACAGGCTTAATCATGCCTTCAGACAGTTTTTTTAAAGAATTTGACCGCCATCAACAGGCAGGATTGCGCCGTTAACATAGGCTGCTTCTTCCGAAGATAAATAGAGATATGCATGGGCGATCTCTTCGGATTCACCCAGTCTGCCCAGAGAATTTTTATCTCTGATGCTGTCGAGTACTTTTTCTGGCACATCGTCCATCATGCGGGTATTTGTATAACCGGGTGCTACGCAGTTGACTCTTATACCCCGGCCTCCCAGCTCTTTTGCCCAGGTTTTGGTCAGGCCTTTAACGCCGAATTTGCTGGCGGCGTAATTGGTCTGGCCGATGTTACCATGCAGGCCGACTACGGAGGAAGCATTGATAATGACTCCGCCATCTTCCTGTTCCATCATTTTTTGAGCAGCGAACTTAGAGCAGTTAAAAGTTCCTTTTAGATTTACATCTATCACTCTATCCCAATCCTCTTCGCTCATCTTGGTCAAAAATCCATCGGCAGTTATGCCGGCATTGTTGATCAAAATATCTATACTGCCATATTCTTCCTGAGCCACATCTATCAGATTTTGGGCATCTTCAAAATCGGACACATCAACTTTTACAAAGCAGGCTTCTCCGCCCTCAGACTGTATCTCATCTCTGGTTTCACGGCCCGGAATTTCATCATAATCGGCAACCACCACTTTAGCTCCGTGTTCTGCGAAAAGTTTGGCCGTTTTTTCGCCTATGCCTCTGGCCGCTCCGGTTATGATTGCAACTTTATCTTTTAATTTCATCACAAAATCCCTCCTTGAAGGTTTGTTATTATTTAAATGGATCTCTCAAGTCCTGATTTTTATCCTATTTCCAGTCCCATCTTCTCTGGCTGGAATATAGATTCTGGCATTTTTTGAAGATCATCGGCTATTTGAGGCTCAAACCCCATCTGCTCCAGCACATCCTTTTCCAGATCAACACCCGGAGCTATTTCAGTCAGCTTTATGCCTTCAGAATTGAGTTCAAATACAGCTCTTTCCGTCACGTAAAGAATATCCTGGTTCTCTTCAACGGCATATTCTCCGCTGAAAGAAATCTGTTCTACTTCTTCCAGAAACTTAATTATTTCACCTTCTTCGATAATTTCAAGCGTTCCTTCACTTACTTCTACTTCCAGTCCTTTAGCCGTAAAGGTGCCGCAGTATACTACCTTTTGAGCATTTTGAGTTATATTGACAAATCCACCGACTCCTGCGATGCGGGGACCGAATTTGCTCACATTTACATTGCCTGTCTCATCAGCCTGAGCCAGCCCAAGAAAGGCCACATCTAGACCGCCACCATCATAATAATCAAACTGATAGGGCTGATCGATTATAACCTCAGGATTGGTTGCAGCTCCGAAGTTGCCGCCTCCTGCGGGAACCCCTCCGATAGGCCCGGCCTCAACTGTCAGCTTCATTTCCTCGCTGACTCCTTCTTCTGAAGCCACCGAAGCAACTCCTTCTGGCATGCCTATGCCCAGATTAACTATTGCGTTGGGAACGAGCTCCATGGCGGCCCGCCTGGCTATGACTTTTCTCTCCGTAAGCTCCATAGTTTCCAGAGATTCCAGAGGAACTTTTATTTCGCCGGTAAAGGCTGGGTTGTGTTCTTCCACAAAAGATTGCTGATGATTTTCCATATTTTCGGTTTCAACGACGTAATCAACCAGAATGCCAGGAATATTCACCAGTTTGGGATCGAGAGTGCCGTTTCTTGCTGTTCTCTCCACCTGAGCGATTACTATACCGCCGGAGTTTTGAGCGGCCTGTGCGATGGGCAGACTTTCCAGGGTGAGCGCTTCTTTTTCCATGGTGATATTGCCTTTTTCATCGGCAGTAGTGCCTCTTATAATTGCCACATCTATCGACAGGGGTTTATAGCGGAGATATTTTTCTCCATCTATCTCTATTAGTTCGACCAGATCTTCTTCGGTAATATCGTTTAGTTTTCCACCCTGCACCCGGGGGTCGGCCAGTGTTTTAAGGCCTACATGGGTAATAGTTCCCGGTTTACCGGCAGCTATATCTCTATACATGTGAGTTATAACGCCCTGGGGAAAGTTATAAGCTTCAATTTTATTCTGGTTGGCCAGCTTACCCAATTCTGGGGCCAGACCCCAGTGTCCACCCACGACTCTTTTGAGCATTCCTTCATAAGCAAGGTGATTCATTCCCCGAGTTTTGCCGTCCCCCTGTCCAGCAGCATATACAAGTGTTAGATCTTCCGGTTTTTCTTCTTCCTGAAATCTTTTTTCCAGATTGGCAGTGATATCTTCCGGATGGCCAAAACCAACAAATCCAGCTATAGCCACGGTGTCTTCGTCATCAACTAAATGAGAGGCCTCAGAAACTGTGATTTTTTTCTCAAAACCAACAGACATACTTTCTCCTCCTCAGTGTAATTTTATAATAAGAGAATAAAGGAAATCTATCTTCGAGTAAATTATAGGGCGATTTGAGCCGGAAGTCTGTAATAAGCAGACCTCCGGCCGATGACATTATCAATAGGCCCCCAAAAGCAGCTGGGGAATTTTAGCCGATTATAGTGGCGGGAATGACGCTCAGCAGACCGACTATCGCGGGGATCAGAAGAGCAGTTACAAAGATATCTTTATAGGCATCATCATGGGTCAAACCGGTTACAACCAGAAGGGTTATAACGGCTCCGTTATGCGGCAGAACATCGAGACCTCCAGAAGCTATTGCTATTGTCCTGTGCAGAAGTTCGGGATTACCGCCCATATCCAGGAAGGTATCAGCCAGCGCCTCCAGAGCTATGCTCATGCCACCAGAAGCTGATCCAGTGGCTCCTGCCAGCACATTGGTTGAAACAACTCCAAAAAGATAGACATTTCCCAGAGTGACATCGGCCAGCACCTCAACCAGCTCATCGAAACCGGGTACTTCCTGAACTACCGTGCCGAAGCCGACTGCCATAGAAGTGTTCATTATTGCTGTCAGCGAACCATCAGCACCTTCATTGAGTGTATTGACCGCTTCCATGATATAATCAAAGCGATCCCAGAGCAGAATTAAGGCCAGGGCATTACCCCAGAAAAGAGAGCCATTTATGTCGATGCCGAATACGTTTAACAGAACAACCACAGAGATTAATGGTAAGATGGATCTCAATACTCCTGGCAGATCTTCATCGTTGCCGCCGAAGTCTTCATCCTCGCCTTCGGAATATTCCTCACCATTTTCCCAGGCTTTTTTGAGCTCCCGCTGAAGGTAAAAATAACCTCCGAGGAATATCAATACGGCAGCAGCAAGTCCCAGGAAAGGAGCGGACATAGCATCGGTTCCGAAAAATTCGGTGGGGATGATATTTTGTATCTGAGGAGTTCCCGGGGTGGCGGTCATAGTTATGGTGAAAGAGCCAAAAGCAATTGAACCGGCTATAAATCTTTTGGGTACATTGGCCTCTTTGAAAATAGCCATGCCCAGAGGATACATGGTAAAGACGACCACGAAAAGACTGATTCCACCGTAAGTTAAGACCATACAGGCCAGAACTACAGCCAGAATAGCTTTATCCGAGCCGATTTTGTCCATGACCCAGCTGGCCACCGCAGCGGCCGCGCCGGTATCCTCCATGATTTTTCCGAAGATAGCTCCCAGAAAGAACATGGGGAAAAAGCTAAATACATAACCCACTGTACCGTCCATATAAGTCTCTAAAAATGTTTCCAGCAGCGGATAACCGCTGAAGGCGGCGACCACCATAGAGGAGATCGGAGCAGCAATCAAAATGCTCATACCTTTCATGCAGGCAGCCATGATCAGGATCAGTCCTAGAATAATGCCCAGCAGAGATAGTGACATGTTACTTTTTTCCTCCCTTCAAGAGGTGATAATTTTATTATTGCCACCTATTATACATGCATATTTTATACCAGAAAAGAAAAAAACGCTCAGATCCCCGCAGGACAGGAGATTTGAGCTGATAAACTCAGTTTTATATGATTTTTATTTTTGCCAAAATTATAGAGGGTTTGTATAAAAATTGTACAATAAGCTGGGGAGAAAAGCTTTTATCTCGATCATGAAGGAGAGCAGCCCGTCTGTAGAAAACTTATACACAGGCTGTAACCTGTATATAATTACTTCACTTTTACAGGCTAAAATTTTTTGACCAGAAGCAGTGAACTATTTCAGATTATATTTTTTTAACTTATTATACAGACTGGTGCGATGAATGCCCAGAATTTCAGCGGCTTTAGACTTATTATTCCCGGTTATTTCAAGAGCTTTTTTAATCGATTTTTTTTCGAGCTCCTCGATATTTTGGTTGAGATCTAAATCATCATTTATATCTATATCTATATCATCCTGATCATTTTCATCGACATCAGGCTTTTCTTTTCCGATAATTTCCGGCAGATGTCGTGTCTGAATCAATCTGTTGTCGGTGGTGTTGACGGCTCTTTCGACCACATTGAAAAGCTCTCGAACATTGCCGGGCCAGGAATAAGCTTTCAGCTGTTTTATCGTCTGATCGGAAAAAATCTTCTCCTCCAGGGTCAGTTCAGCTATCAGATCTTTGAGTTTTTTTCTTGCCAGCAGAGGGATATCTTCACGCCGCTCGCGCAGAGGAGGGATGCTGATTCTGACTACGTTCAATCTATAATAAAGGTCTTCTCGAAAATCCCCGGCCTGAATTTTCTTTTCCAGATTTTCGTTGGTAGCAGCTATAACTCTGACGTCGAGCTGATTTGATTGGGTGCTACCCACCCGGGTGAATTCTCCTTCTTCCAGCACCCTCAAAAGTTTAGCCTGCATTTCCTTCGGCATGCAGCTGATTTCATCCAAAAATATAGTGCCACCGTCAGCCATTTCAAACTTACCCGGTTTTCCTTCTTCTTTAGCTCCGGTAAAGGCTCCTTCTTCATAACCAAAAAGTTCCGACTCCAGCAGGTCTCGGGGTATGGCAGCGCAGTTAACCCTGATGAAGGAACCGTATTTTCTATAGCTGGCTTCATGAATTGCATGAGCAAATAGTTCTTTGCCGGTACCGGTTTCACCTTCTATCAGGACTGAGGAATTATTTTCTGCTGCCCTGCCGGCCATCTCTTTCAGATACTTCATTTTGGGATTTTTGGTCAGAATATTGTCGAAGGAGTATTTAGCTTCCTGCAGCCTCTTAAACTCTCCTTTGAATTTGCCCAGATGATCTTCCATGATTTCCAGTCGCATGGCCAGCGACCGCAGCTCTTCTATATCCTGGAAATGCACTATACCGACAGCACCGATGATTTTCTCGCCTTCGAAAATCGGGTGACGGCTGCAGATCATATCATTACCGTGAATGCGCTGAATATGCCCCACTTCCTTTTCGCCGGTCTGTATGATCTTGTGCATTCTGGTGTTTTCAATAACATCTGTCACATGTTCACTCACCATATCCTCCTCATCGACTCCTAAAAATTCCTGGTAGGCTTTGTTGAATTTGGTTATATAACCATTCTGGTCGACGATAATTACACCTTCGTATACTTTATTCAGGATTGCATCAAAAATCTGAAGTTGATGTCTGGCATCCTCCAGTCTGCCCTGAAGTTTGGTGATGTCATTGAGCTCCTGGAAAACCGCTATTGCTCCTTTAAGCTCACCACCCTGGAAAATTGGGGTTCTGTTAGAAAAAATTTCTTTACCTTTGATGGTCAGGCGATCGGAAAGTTCGGGTTCCCCTTTTTCCAGAGTTTGTAAAAGACCGCTTTTAGGTAATATTTCTTTTATATCCCTGCCCAAAATTTTGTTTCTGTTAATCTCAATTATATGCTCCGCCGATCTATTGCAATAAACGACTTTGCCGATTTCATCAACCGCTATAATCCCGTTATAAACAGAATTTAAAAGCGCCTGAAGCCAGTCACTGAATCTATCGTTTTGTTTGAATTCCTCGGTGATTTTTTCATTTAAGAGCAATTTTAATATCACCTCTGTTCAGGATAAAAAATATGGATCTTCTTGTCTTCAGTTGGCTAAAAGGTGTGTAAAAACCTCATTTAGTTGTGCTGTAAGATATAAAGCTGCGTTCACAATGAAATTTTTCCCCGGCATAAGTTTAGTTTTCGGCCAAAAAATTGCGCTTCCTTCGCAAAAGCTTATCCCTGAGCTCCCGCTCAGCCCGGCACCTCCTGAGCCGGGGACACTATTTTTTGGCCATGGACTTAACCTGAATCTCGAAAAATTTCGAGTATCACTTTGCTTTATATCTTCCAGCCATTATTGTCATGACAGTGATCTAATACTATATCTATCAACTG